>CAXTDD010000040.1:0-9656 GCA_964242955.1 uncultured Rubrobacteraceae bacterium
CAGGTAGAGCACGCCGCTAGCCAGCCCGATCAGGGCCACCCGCAACGCCACCGGTCGCCCCCCGGTCAAACCCCCGGAAGAAGGGCCATCACCGGCTCCTCCCTCCTCCCCGGCGTGTGCCAATGTTCGTGAGCCCGCGCAGGGAGGCGTCCACGCGGGCCTAATCCTTCAGGAAGGGGAGTCGATCGTAGAGAACGAAGCGCTCGAAGTCCGGGTAAAATTTGCTCGTGGTGACGGGCTTGCGGGAGAAGCTGGCGAGGGGCTGGACGGTGTCCTTGCCGGGCTCGCGCAGGGTTATCTCGACGCTGGTCTCGTCGAGCTCTATCACGTTGTATGAGGGGGGCATCGTGCCGCGGACCCTCATGCTGGAGACGGTGCCGGAGTGGACGATGCGCACGCCGGAGATGCTCCAGACGTAGGGGACGTGGCGGTGGCCGGAGAGGACTATGTCCACCTTGAGTTCCCTCAAAATAGCCATGACGTCGCCCGCGTCGCGCAGGTTGTTCACGTCGCGGCCCGTGCCTGGCACGGCGAGGATGTGGTGGTGGATCATGAGTATCGTCGGCCCCCGGTCCCAATCGCGAAACTCCGAGTCGAGCCAACGGTAGTGTTCCCGCCCGAGCTCCCCCTCGTCCAGATCGGGCTTGGTCGAATCGAGCGAGACGACCTTCGCCGTGCCCTCGGGCACGGGGATCTCTAAGGCCTGTTCCCTGATGCCGAAGAACTCTTCGAAGTGCCGGTAGCCGACGTTCTTGGCGTCGTGGTTGCCCATCGAGTAGACGACGTAAGGGCACGTCAGGTTGTCGAGGTAGCCCTTCGCCTCCTCGAACTCCCAGCGGTAGCCCTCCATCGTCAGGTCGCCCACCACGGCTACCAGGTCGGGCTCAAGCGCGTTCGACTCCTCGATCGTCGCCTCCAGGAGATCCCGCCTGAACAAACCCGATCCCACGTGCACGTCCGACATCTGTACGATCCTCAAATTCAGTACCTCCTGCTAGTTGCCGCGCCACATTATGTTGCCCCGCGAGACGGATTGTAAAGGCACGTCTACGTCCCGGACGCCGCGCGACCGGACCCCTCCAGCACCGCCCGCGCCTGCTCCAACTGGCGTTCGACGGAGCCGGGCGAGGTGGACCCCAGGCTCTTCTTGTTGGCGACGCTGCCCCCCGGCGTCAGAAGCTCCCCAGGGAACCCCGCGAGCGCCGGGTGGGCCGAGACCAACTCCCCCTCCGGTGCCCCCTCCAGCGACACGCCCAGCTCCTCGCACCGCCTGACGAGCCGCCCGATGGCGTGGTGGGCCTCCCGAAACGGCACGCCCCGGGCCGCCAGAAAGTCCGCGAGCTCCGTCGCCAGCGCGAACCCGCCGGCCGCCGAACGCATCCTCCCGCCGTCGAACCGCGCCGTCCGGAGCATCCCGGGGAGGACGGCGAGCATCGACGTTACGGCGTCCACCGCGTCGAAGAGCGGCTCCTTGTCTTCCTGGAGATCTTTGGAGTAGCCGAGCGGCAGGCCCTTCAGGGTGACAAGCAGGGCGTTGAGGTCCCCTATGAGACGTCCGGACTTGCCGCGCATTAGCTCGTAAGCGTCGGGGTTCTTCTTCTGCGGCATGATGGATGAGCCTGAAGAGTGCGCGTCGTCGAGCGTGGCGAACCCGAACTCGGCGCTCGTCCACAGCACCCACTCCTCCCCGAGCCTGCTCAAGTGGACGCCGAGCACGGCGCAGGCGTAGAGAAGGTCGAGCGCAAAGTCCCGGTCGGAGACCGCGTCGAGCGAGTTCACGAGGGGCCGCATCCCGAGCTCTTCAGCCGTAAGCGCGGGATCCACGGGATGCGGCGTCCCCGCCAGCGCCGCCGCCCCGAGCGGGGAGTGGTTGGCCGCCTCCCTGGCCGCTTCCAGGCGCCGCGCGTCGCGCTCGAAGGCCCAGAAATGGGCGAGTAGGTGGTGGGAGAGCAGGATCGGCTGCGCCCGCTGCAGGTGCGTGTAGCCGGGCAAAACGGTCTCCCGGTTGGCCTCAGCAACCTCGACGAGCGCCCGCATAGCCGCGCGTACGCCCTCCCTTATCCCTCCGGCGGCGTCCCGGACGAAGAGGTGCACGTCCAGCGCCACCTGATCGTTGCGGCTGCGTCCCGTATGCAACTTGAGCGCCACGTCCCCGACGATTTCACGCAACCGCCGCTCCACCGCCGTATGAACGTCTTCGTCGGAGAGGGTCCACGAGAACTCCCCCGCTTCGACCTCACCGAGCACAGCCCCAAGGCCGCGCACCAGCGTCGCCGACTCCTCCGCGGAGACGATCCCCTGCGCACCCAGCATCCTCGCGTGGGCGACGGAGCCACGAATATCGTAGGGCGCCAGCCTGACGTCGAAGGGGATGGAGGCGTTTATGCGTTCGAAGGCCCCGGCCGGGCTCGTCTCGAACCTGCCGCCCCAGAGTGGCTCGTGGTCGTTCATAGGGTGGCAGTTTAGCCGAGATCGACCCCGAAGAGATCGATGATAATATCCCTCTCACTTGGTCTGGCGGGGTGGAGGTGTTCGACTTCGACGAGATTTGTATCCGGGATCACGCCTCCCTCGAGTCGTTTGACAGGGGAAGCAGCTATTACCGGCAGGGAGCGGTAATGGCGGTGGTCAAGCGTGGCGACGCGGTGCAAGCGGAGGTCGCGGGCAGCGACTTCGCTCCTTACGATGTCCGTGTCTCCTTCGCTGGGGCCGATATCACGTCCGCGACGTGTAGTTGTCCTTACGAGTGGGGCGGCTGGTGCAAACACATCGTCGCCGTCCTGCTCACCTGCGTCCGCGAGCCGGATGCGGTACGGGAGTCGCCCGCCCTCGAAGAGATCCTCTCGGGGCTCGACCGGGAGCAACTCCAGAACCTCCTGCTGATGCTGGCCGGGATCCCTCCTTGGCCGACGTCATTGAGGGCGAAATCTCGCTCTCGGCGCCACCAGACGCCGGCCCGCCAAACGTGAACGCTATCCGGCGCAGCGTCCGTTCCAGCCTCCGGGCTCCAGGCTATTTTCAACCCTACGAAGATTATCGTCATACCGACGGGGACACGGACGAGGCACACCGGATACTCGATGGCGCGCGGAACCTTGTACGGGCGGGAGACGCCCGCGCCGCCCTGCCGATTCTAGAGGCGATCACAGAAGAGTACACGGAGTTCTTGGAGGAGCCCGACTGGGAGATGCTCGACGACTACGGGGGCGAGCTCCTGGACTTCTTGGAAGTCGTGGGAGCGGCCTGGATAGAGGCCCTGCTGAGCGTGGACGATCTGTCGCCCGACGAGATCGAAGACTACGGCGCGAAGCTCGACGTGTGGTGGGGCGAGCTGGCAGACTACCGCGCGGGAGACGCCTTCGGCGCGGCCTTTCGCGCGGTCGAACAGGGCTGGTTCTACCCGCCGTTGGTCAGGGTGCTGGAGGGCGGGACCCCGGACGAAGAGTTTTTCGGAGAACTCTTCGACAATCGCCTGACCGTTGCCCGCCTGAACGTGCTGGAGAGCCGGGGACGTTCCGGGGAGTACCTGCGCCTCTCGGAGGCCGCGGGCGAGACCGTGGGCCACGCCGTCATGCTGGCCCGGCTGGGTAGGACCGAAGAGGTCGTCGAGTACGGCCTGAGACGACTCGCCACTCCCGAAGAGGCGCTCGCCGTGGCCGAAGCCCTGCGCGGGCAAGAAGAGTTAGAGGCCGCGTTGCGCATCGGGGAGCGCGGCCTCTCGCTGGAAGGCCGGAAGGGCCCGTTGGCGGTCCGGGTTCGAGACCTGGCGGAGGACGAGGGAAACCCCGCGCTGGCCCTCGAGGCGGCCGTCGCCGCCTTCAGCGCGGACCCGGACCTCGCCTCTTACCGGCGGGTGCGGGATCTATCCGGCAGGCGCTGGGCGAGATACCGCGCGGAGCTTCTCGAAGACCTGCGCCGGAGCGTACCCTACTATCCCGCGGGGCACGTGGAAGTATTCCTGCACGACGGCCTGATCGAAGACGCCATCGCCGCGGTCGAGAAGAGCCCCGTCGAGGCGCTGATCGCGCGGGTGGCGGACGCGGCCGTCGACTCGCAACCCGGGTGGGTGATCGAGACCAGTCGCCGGCTGGCCGAGCAAATTATGGACGAAGGCAGGTCGCAGCACTACGGAGAAGCCGTAACCTGGTTGATGAGAGCGCGGGACGCACACCTGGTCGCCGAACGAGAGGAGGAGTGGCGGGCCTACCTCGACGAGCTTATCGACCGCCACCGGCGCAAGTACAAGCTACGCCCGAAGCTGGAAGACCTTGCAGAATGACGCGCGGTCAAACGCCGGAATATTTCCCTCCACAACGATAGATAACAGACTCGCAGCGCGCTGTACGCCATCGCGTGGATGGTCGACGGGGCCACAGCCTCGCGCTCCGCCGTCTACGGTCCGAACATCTCGGGGCCGCCCATCTCGCCCCCGAGTGCGGACGGCTCCGGGGCTTTGCCGCTCCTTGCTGCTACGCGCTCTTCGCGGCGTCGGGTAAGGCTTCCCGGTGTTGCTCCCTCTCGTAGCGCCTCACGGCCGCCTTGATGGTCGAGAGGCCCAAGGTAGCGTTGCGGGTGCGGTTGCCGATCACGTCGCGGCCAACGGAGTCTATGAACTCCTCGTAATCGAGGTCGAGGACCTGCTGCATCGTGAGCCCTTGATCCAGGACGCGCTCGACGATGATGGAGGTGGCGCCCATGCTGATGGTGTCGCCCTGCCCGGTCCAGGCCAAATCTTGTATGCCGCCGTTACCGTCGCCCTTGAGGTAGACGACCACCGACCCGCCGCACTCTGGGCTGCCGCCGGGCATCTGGACTTCCGCACCACCCTCGGGAACCCCCTTGTGGCGGGGGTTCCCGGAGTGGTCGACGAGGAAGGCGACGCGTTCTTTACGGTCCAAAGATTCCGGTCTCTACCGCTCGATGGGGGCGCGCACGGAGTTGCCCCACTCGGTCCAGGAGCCGTCGTAGTTGCGGACCCTGTCGTAGCCGAGCAGGTACTTGAGCACGAACCACGTGTGGCTGGAGCGCTCCCCGATGCGGCAGTAGGCGACGACGTCGTCGCCGCCCGAGAGGCCGGCCTCGCCCTCGTAGATATCCTTTAGCTCATCCGCGCTCTTGAAGGTGCCGTCCTCCCTCGCGGCCCGCGCCCACGGCACGTTGGCAGCACCCGGGATGTGCCCGCCGCGCAGCGCGCCCTCCTGCGGGTAGTCGGGCATGTGCAGGAGCTCGCCCGAGTACTCGCCGGGGCTCCGCACGTCGATCATGGGGCCGCTGGCCGCCACGTGCTTCTCGACGTCCTCTTTGAAGGCCCGGATGGCCGAATCGTCCCTGGTCGGCGTCGGGTAATCCGCGCCCGGAACCGAAGGCACTTCCTGGGTCATCTCGCGGCCCTCGGCCTCCCACTTGACGCGCCCGCCGTCCATGACGGCGACGTTGTCATGGCCGAAGAGGCGGAACACCCACAAGGCGTAGGTGGCCCACCAGTTGTTCTTGTCCCCGTAGAAGACGACCTTCGTCTCCGGCGTTATGCCCTTCTCGCCCATAAGCTGGGCGAACTTCTCGGGGTCGAGGTAGTCGCGCACGAGCGGGTCGTTCAAATCCTCCACCCAGTCTATCTTCACGGCGTTCGGGATATGCCCGACCTCGTAGAGCAGCACGTCCTCGTCGGACTCCGCGATGCGCACGTTCTCCAGGTCGTTCAGGTTCTCGGCCACCCAGTCGGTGCTCACGAGCGCCTCCGGGTGGGCGTAGCCCTTCTGCTCTATCTGCTGCTCCGTCACGGCTCTCCCTTCTCAGCTTTCAGGATCACGAACGGGTATTCTACTCCATCTCCGATAGAGTTGGTCGGGTTTATGCGAGGGGCTTTCGGGAGGTGGGATCGGGAGTATACTGCCCTTTCGCGAGAACAAGAGGGGGTGCACGGTTTTGGTGCAGGCGGCGACGGCCGAAGGAGAGCGGCGCGAGCGGATCTACGAGCTGGCATGGGCGGCCTACGCCGACCCCGAGCCGGCCATGAAGGCGGCCTCCGAGGTCCGGGACCGCGCCTTCGGCCCACGCGTCACCTACTCGCGCAAGGTCTTTATCCCCCTCACGAAACTCTGCCGCGACAACTGCGGCTACTGCACCTTCGCCCACGGCCCCCGCCCCGGCGAGAAAGCATTCCTGACGCCCGAGGAAGTTCTGGAGATCGCGCGCGCGGGTGATGCGGCCGGCTGCAAGGAGGCGCTCTTCACGCTCGGGGACAAGCCGGAGAAGCGGTATCCCGAGGCGCGCAAGGAGCTGCGAGAGCTCGGCTTCGAGACCACCATCGAGTACCTGGCCCACTGCTGCCGGCTGGTGCTCGAAGAGACCGGGCTTCTTCCGCACGCCAACCCCGGGGTGCTCTCTGGCGAAGAGGTGCGCGATCTCAGGCGCGTCTCGGTCTCGCAGGGCATCATGCTGGAGCAGGCCTCCGATCGCCTGCTGGGCCCGAACCTGGCCCACTGGGCCTCCCCGGACAAGGTGCCGGCCAAGCGGATAAAGACCATGGATGCCGCCGGAGAGCTCCGGGTGCCGTTCACGACCGGCGTCCTCATCGGGATCGGGGAGACCGTCGAGGAGCGGGTGGACACCATACTCGCCATCCGCGAGCTCCACGAGCGTCACGGCCAGATCCAGGAGTGCATCGTCCAGAACTTCCGCGCGAAACCCGGCACCCGCATGGCCGGCTGGGCCGAACCCACCGAGGACGAGATGCTCGCCACCATCGCCCTGGCCCGTCTGCTCCTCCCGCCCGACGTCACCGTCCAGGCCCCGCCGAACCTCGCGGGAGACCCGGGCAACGGGACCCCGTCTTACGCCCGCTACATCGACGCCGGCATCAACGACTGGGGCGGCGTCTCACCCGTCACCCCCGACCACGTAAACCCCGAACGTCCCTGGCCCCACCTCGAAGAGTTGGAGAAGGCCACGGAGGCGAAGGGCTACTTGCTCCTCGAACGCCTCGCCCTGCACCCGTCGTACGCGCTGGACGCGGAGAAGTGGGTGGACGAACGCCTCCGCTCCCGCGTGTGGGCCGCCCAGGACGCCGAGGGCTTCGCCAGGACCGAAGGGTGGGCCCCCGGCACCACCGAGCCCGTGCCGGCGAAGGCCGTCGCCGAGGCGCGGGGCCATCGTCCGTCGAAGGTGAGGTCCCACTTCGCGCGGACGCTCGCGGCGGCCGGTACCAGGGACCTGCGAGAGGAGGAGATCTCGCAGCTCTTCACGGCGCGCGGGACGGAGCTCGCCGAGCTCTGCCGGGTGGCGGACGGGCTCAGGCGCGAGGTCAACGGCGACGAGGTCACCTACGTCGTCAACAGGAACATCAACTACACCAACCAGTGCTACTTCCGCTGCCGCTTCTGCGCCTTCTCCAAAGGACCCAAGTCCCTCAACCTGCGCGGGGACCCGTACCTGCTCGACCCGGCCGAGGTCGCCCGGCGGGCGCGCGAGGCGTGGGAGAAGGGCGCCACCGAGGTCTGCATGCAGGGCGGCATCCACGGCCAGTTCACCGGCAAGAGCTACCTGGAGTATCTGAGGGCCGTCAAAGAGGAAGTTCCTGAGATGCACGTCCACGCCTTCACGCCGCTCGAAGTTTCGCAGGGGGCGCGGACGCTCGGGCTCAGCGTGCCGGAGTTCTTGCGGGAGCTCAAGGAGGCGGGGCTGGGCACCTTGCCGGGGACGGCGGCCGAGATCCTGGACGATAAGATCAGGACGATCATCTGCCCCGACAAGATAAACACGCAAGGCTGGGCCGACGTGATGCGCGCCGCCCACGCCATAGGTCTGCGCTCCACCACCACCATAATGTTCGGCCACGTCGAGGGTCCACAGAACTGGGCCAAACACCTCACGGTGCTCCGCGAAGTCCAGGCCGAGACCGGCGGCTTCACCGAGTTCGTCCCGCTCCCGTTCGTCCACATGGGCGCCCCGCTGTACTTGCAGGGAAGATCGCGGCGCGGTCCGACCTTCGCCGAGGCCGTAAAGATGCACGCCGTCGGCAGGATAGCCCTGCACGGCTACATAGACAACGTGCAGGTCTCGTGGGTAAAGATGGGGGTCGAGGGCGCCAAGGCGTGCTTGGAGGCCGGCTGCAACGACCTCGGCGGCACGCTCATGAACGAGAACATCTCCCGCGCCGCCGGCGCCGACCACGGCCAGGAGATGCTCCCCGAAGAGCTTGAAACCATGATCCAGGCCGCAGGCCGCTCCCCCCGCCGCCGCAACACCCTCTACGGAGTGCCAGAGAGGACATACTCCGCCGGATGAACGCCTGACAGCCGCGTGGGGCCGAAGGCAAAGGCCGGCGCGAGGACCAACGTCCCGCCAGCTGTTCTATCGGCCGCTGCTCGTTACCAGTCCCGTTGGTCGGTGGGGCGGAAAAGGACCTCGTTGACGTTTATGCGCTCTGGCTGAGCAAGGCTCCAGAGGATCCCCTGGGCGACGTCCTCGGCCTTCAGGAACTCCACACCCTTAAAGTCGTCCTGCGTGGACCTCATGATCTCGGTGTCGACGTGGGAGCCGAGCTCGGATTCGGTCGGCCCCGGCTCGAAGAGCGTGACGCGGATGCGGTTAGGATGCACCTCCTTGCGTAAGACCTCCGTGAAGGCGCCGAGCCGCGTAGACCGAGAAAAGGGGCTGATGGTTGCGTCCGGAAGTCGAGGAGACGTTGATGATGTGGCCGTTGCCCCGCTCGAGCATGCCAGGAAGAACAGCCCGGGTGGCGTGCAGCACGCCCATTAGGTTTACCTCCAGCATCCTGCGCCAATCGGCCGGATCGGCCTCGGCGATCGGCGCCGGCAGCATGACGCCGGCGACGTTCACGAGGACGTCCACGCCTCCGAAAGCCTCCTCGGCGCGGCGGACCATCGCCTCGGCCTGCCCGTGGTCGGTGACGTCGGTGGGCAGCGCGAGTGCCTCACCGCCGCTTTGTCCTATCTCATCATTGGGCTCTTCCAGGCGCCCGGCCCTACGAGCGGCGAGCGCCCGGGCGGTGGCCCACCCGATGCCCGACGACGCTCCCGTTACCACCGCGGACCGGCCGGCGAGCGGCATCCCGCCCCCAGGATGCCGCGGGGGCTCCTGCTTCGCATCGGTCATGGTCGTACCCCTTCTTACGTCCGTGTGTGCGCCCGTGTCCCGGAACCACACGGGCGCTGCCGGTTATGGCGGCGACTTTGCCTTCCGTTCCCTCAATGCCAGTCGAAATTCGATCCTGTCGGTATGAGTTCGCCCATGTTCGTGCTCACAGCTGAAAAAGCGTTCGGAAGCGGGGCCGGGGCATTTACTCCGCCCCCATCCGTAGTTACTTCTGTGCGGCCGGGTGCAAGAGGTCTTCCAGTCCGATGCGGGTGAGGAACTCGCCGCGGACGCGGTCGGCCACCACGGACACTTCTTCCGATCCGTCGTCGGCCGGGTCGATATGACTGCGGAAGGGCCGCGTCCCGTCAGGAAGGGCGACGATGCGCGAGATCTCGTCTGAGACCTGGGTGACCCTGGCATCCTCCGGCGCCAGGTCCGCGAGCCTCCCGGCCACCGACTCTAAGAGTCCGGCGTAATGCACCTCGTACTCCGCCACGATCTCTTCGTCGGCCGGTTGGCCGGCGTTGGCGAAGTGGTTTGTTCCGCTGGTGAAAGAG
>CAXTDD010000040.1:9666-9941 GCA_964242955.1 uncultured Rubrobacteraceae bacterium
TCGGGCGAGCTCGGCGGCGTAGCTGACCGCGAGCGCATCCATGGCAGCCTTGGCCGCGAAGTACGGGGCGAGATAAGGTGGGGTGCCGCCCCTGGTGCTCGTGCTTCCGACCCACAGCACCAGGCCGTGACCCTGCTCCCGCAGGTAGGGCAGCGCGGCGCGGTTCAAACGTTGGGTGCCGAGCACGTTGGTGTCGTAGACGCGCGAGATCTCCTCGGGCGTGAACGCTTCGGTCGGTCCGTGGACCATGTGGCCGGCGTTGTGGATGACCACGT
>CAXTDD010000041.1:0-3532 GCA_964242955.1 uncultured Rubrobacteraceae bacterium
GTGCCGGTGGGGAGCGGCGACTACGTCTCCATGCTCGTCCGGGAAGGTGCCGGCGAGGTCGGTTCTTCAGAAGAGATCCGGTTCGGGGTCGCTTCGAACCCGGAGTTCCTGCGGGAGGGGAGCGCGGTCTACGATTCGTTGTTTCCGGACAGGATCGTGGTCGGGGCTGAAGAGGCGTGGGTGGTGGATGTTATGCGGGAGTTGTACGGGCCCATCATCGAGCAGAGCTTTCCGGTCGAGATGGACCCGCGGCCGAGGGTGACGGTGCCGTTCGTGGTCACGGACCTGGCGAGCGCCGAGATGATCAAGTACGCCGCCAACGCCTTCCTTGCGGCGAAGGTCAGCTTTATCAACGAGATCTCCGACCTCTGCGAGCTGACCGGCGCGGACGTCGGGAGCGTCGCGACGGGCATCGGCCTCGACGGGCGCATCGGACCGCGCTTCCTGAACGCCGGGATCGGCTGGGGCGGCTCGTGCCTGCCCAAAGACGTCGCAGCCCTTCGCTCCATCGCCCGGGAGTACCATCACGAAACACGACTACTGGACGCCACGGTCGCTGTAAACGACCGCCGACCCGGGCTCGTAGTCTCGAAGCTGCGACGGGATCTGCACCCGCTCGAAGGCAAGAAGGTGGCGCTACTCGGGCTCGCTTTCAAGCCGAACACCGACGACCTGCGCGAAGCCCCGAGCCTCGTTATAGCCAGAGAACTTCTCTCTCTCGGCGCGAGGGTGGCCGGCTACGATCCCATCGCGGCCAAGGCCGCCGCCCGTAAGGCGCTCGACCTGGAAGTGACCTTCGACCCCTACGAGGCGTTGACGGGAGCCCACGGGGCCGTCGTCGTGACGGAGTGGGAGGAGGTACGCAACCTCGACCTCCGGCGCGCGGCCTCGCTCATGCGGGACCCGAAGCTCCTCGTGGACGGCCGAAACGCCATAGACCTCGCCGCGGCCCACGAGGCCGGCCTGCTTTACAGGGGCTTCGGGCGTGGCTGAGAAGCCCAGGGCGCTCGTAACGGGCGGGGCCGGCTTCGTCGGCAGCCACGTGTGCGGGCGTCTGCTCGCGGAGGGCTACCGCGTCCTTTGCATGGACAACCTGCGCACGGGTTCGTTGGAGAACGTGGCGCACCTCATGGACGAGCCTGATTTCGAGTACGTCGAGCACGACGTGACGTTGCCGATAGAGGTCCAAGGAGAGCTCGACGAGGTCTTCCACCTCGCCTCCCCCGCGAGCCCGACGGACTTCGAGCGCATCCCGATCCCGATCCTCAAGGCCGGCGCCCTCGGCACCCTCAACGCCCTCGGCCTCGCGAAGGCCAGGAACGCCCGCCTGCTGCTCGCCTCCTCCTCCGAGGTCTACGGCGACCCGCTCGTCCACCCGCAGCACGAAGGCTACCGGGGCAACGTGGATCAGGTCGGTATCCGCGGCGTCTACGACGAAGCCAAACGCTACGCCGAAGCCATCACGATGGCCTACCACCGCCACCACAAGGTAGACACCCGCATCGCCCGCATCTTCAACACCCATGGCCCCTTCACGCGCCCCGACGACGGTCGCGTCGTCCCGAGCTTCGCCTGCCGCGCTCTCGCCGGCGAACCCCTCATCGTCCACGGCGACGGCTCCCAGACCAGGAGCATCCAGTACGTGGACGACCTCGTGGAGGGACTCTTGCGCCTCATGAAGAGCGCCGAGACCCGCCCCGTAAACCTGGGAAACCCGGTCGAGATGACCGTGCGGGAGATCGCCGCGTTGATCCTGGACATCTCGGGCAGCAAGGCCGGCATCTCTTTCGGCCCACTTCCTCCGGGCGACCCCAAACGCCGATGCCCGGATATCGAACGGGCCCGCGAGTCCCTCGGCTGGAATCCCCGCATCCCGGCCCGCGAAGGCCTCGAAAAGACCCTGGCATGGTTCGCGAATCGCCGTGGACACCCACAGCAGCCTGTCCCGGGGCGGTAAGGGCCGAAAGTGATCTCGGAACAAAACGGATGAGTGTCCGTTGAACCTTTTCTGTAGCGCGGGCGGGTTTGAAACCCGCCCCTACGGGGTTATTGCGCACCTGCACCCACGCAAACTGAAGCTCCACGCCGGGCGGGAACCACATCGGCTCCGGAAACGCGAACCCCATCTCTTTTAACGTGACCTTAACGCGCGCCACGCCGGCCCCTACGCCTCCGTGGCTTTGTCGCGTAGGGTCTCCGCTATCCGGAATGGGTCTGAGGCGACGACCGAGGCGGCGTAGAGCTCCATCGCGCCCATGTCCGAGGTACGGTTGGCGGGGTCCCCGCGGTCCACGATGTGTACGATGGCGGGGAATTCCGACCAGTCCTCGTTGGTGGCGGTCAGCGGTGGCAGGTAGAAGGCGACGTTGAAGGCGCGGACGCCGAGGACGTGGACGTAGTCCCGCAACAGCGCTCCGACGGTGCGGTGGAGCGCCTCGTCGTCAGCCCGCTCCCCGACCACGACGAGTTCTTTCTCCTTGACCGGCGTGAGGCTGGCGAAGGCCCGGACGTCGCCCTCGGCCGGGATGGCGAGGCCTAGAGCGTCGTGGACGCGGTGGAGGTCGGCGAAGTAGTGTGAGGCGTGGTCGGCATTGTAGGCGAGGGCGGCTCGGCGGAGGCGCTCGACCTTCGGGTAGTGGGCGTCCCGGGTCGCGGTCACCTGGGCGTGGCCGTGGATGATCGAGCCCCCTGCCCGCCAGAGACAGTTCCACATCAGGAACGGGTACTTCGCTTCCGGGTCTGCCTCGACGGCCTTGTGGCACCATTCCAGGCCGACGGAGACGTAGCCCGAGACCTTCTCGGGTGTCAGGTGGAGGGGGTTGTGGTCGTCGAAGACGATGACGCCGTGGAAGCCGTCGTACTTGGCGATGTTGGAGGAGGTCGTGGCGTGCGCGCCCTTTACCCGGCCGAAGACGTCGGCCGGGGTGCCTTCCTCGGGGTGGCAGAAGGGGTCGCCCTCGGTGGCGGCTATCTCGCTGTCGAGGTCGAGGCTGACGCCGGTGTCGAGGGGGCGTCGGGCGCGGAGCTCGTTGAAGAGGGTGCCTTCCAGCGTGATCCTGTTGGTCACTTTGACGATGCGCTGCTCCGTAACGGCGTTGACGGAGCCGAAGGACTTCTCGATCCAGGGCCGCATACCCTCCGGCGGTTCGAGGCGTCCCGTAGTCGCCGACACGTCGAGGACGCGCTCCGCGACGGCCCGGTCATCCGGAGGGAGTTCTTCTATCAGGTCGGGGAGGGCGGTGATTTCGCGTTCGGGCATCTCGCTCCTATGGGATCTCGTAAACGACGCGGCACATTATGCCCGCCCCGCGCCGCCGTCGTGCGCCCGAGCGGTGCCCATCTCTATTCCTAAAGCGCGCCACCAGAGTACGGCACCCAGCAGGACCCAGAAGGGACCCCGGAGGAGGGTGGGGGACCACGGCAACCAGATAAAGCTCTCCCCTCCCAGGTTGTACGCGGCGTAGTAAAGAAGGGGTAAGACGTACAGAAAAGCGACGACGAACGGCAGGAAGGTCCAGCGGCCGCGCGCGCG
>CAXTDD010000041.1:3554-9896 GCA_964242955.1 uncultured Rubrobacteraceae bacterium
CCGCAGGGCCGACACCGCGAGCAGCAGGACGGCGCCGGCCAGCAGCGCGTCGCCTATGAGGTCGACGGCGACTTGAGGGAAGAACAGTACGGAGCTCGCGACCGTGTCGCGGGAGAGAAAGATGATCTGGTACAGCGCGTAAGCGATCCCGAACGCCCACGGCAGAAGGGTCGTCGCGAACGCCAGGGAGGCCAGGACGAGGCCGAAGATACCGGGCCGCGAGCGACGGCCCAACAGCGCGTAGAGCCCGGCGAGCCCTATCACGTACAGCAGCGTCGTGACGATCTCCGCGAAGGTCAGCAGGGGCGGCACCAGAAATGGGATGACCCGGCTCGACGTCAAGAGCAGGGAGTAGAGGGCGTTTACGCAGAACGAGAAGACGCCCGCGGTCACCGCCGCGATGCCGCCGAGCAGGATCAGGTTGGTTCGGGCCACACGATAATCCTCTCTTTTGGCAGGGAGATCACACCCGGTTTTGCAACGGCTCGCGGACGAGTTGGATGGGTGTCAGGCTACAGGTTCTGAGGCTTTGAGGCATAAGGGGTGCCTTACGCGGCCCGAAGCCCGACTTCGGGCCGTGGTTGTCCCGATACGGTGCGGCGTGTCCGTGCGTTCCCGCCCTACCACCCCTCAAAACCTCGAACCTCCTACTCCAGACGACCGCCACGTCTACCCGGTGGCTCACCATCGTGAAAGCCGCGATAGTAGTCGCCACCGCGGGTCCTCAAGCGGTCACGGGCCTAGAGCTCCGGAGTCCAGGATTATCCCGGTGAACATCAGAATCGCGCCGCAGATCGCGAAGAGACTGGCCCACCCCCGCAGTATCCCGGAGAGCGTTGTCTGCTCCTCCGGCATCAACTCCGCCACGGACCCGAAGAGGATGCCGAGCCCTTCGAGCAGGCCGAAGTACTGGAAATACGCCTGGCCCGTCCGCGGGCCGGAAGCGAAGGCAAGGCCGTAGTAGAGCATCGCGAACGAGGCGGCCAGCCCTACCACCGCCCACCGGCGGCGCGAGGGTTTGCGGAAGATGTGAGATTTCCAGCTCTCTTTCTGTTGGGAGATGGCGTTCTTGTACTTGTCTTCCACGGATCACGCCCTCTGGCCCGCGCCCTGTACGAGCCGCGCGTAGAGGGCTTCGCGGTCGATCATGCGCTCCACGTGCCCCTCGACGCCGAGCTTGAGCGCCGCCACCTCGTGGGCGAACCGCACGCACGTCGGCCAGTCCTTGCCGTCGAGGTGGGCGACGAGCAGCGCCGACCAGAAGGCGTCGCGCGCCCCCGTAACGCTCTGGACGTCCACTTTGGGCAGCGGCCCGACCCGCTCGACGGAGGCGCCGTCGGAGACGGTGACCATGCCGCCGCTGCGGGTCATCACGACGACCTTCGCGCCGAGGTCGTGGAAGGCGTCGAGGCAGGCTCCTTCGAGCGCGTCGTCGTCCATGTTAGGGTCGAAGAGGCGACGGGCGTCTTCCAGAGAGGGCTTGACGATGGTGACGTAGGGGAGGACCTCGGCGAGCACCTCCCACGCCTCCTCGCGGTCGGGCCAGACGCGCGGGTCGTAGTTGGGGTCGAGGGAGACGACCTTGCCGAGCCTGGCCCCCAGGCGCATGGCCCGCCGGGCCGCCAGCCGCTGCGGGTCGCGCGAGAGGGCGAAGGCCGAAGTGTGAACCGCCCTCGCGCGCTCGACGAGCTCGTCCGGGACCTCGCGGATGCTGAGCAGGGCGTCGGCGCCGCGGTTGACCTGGAAGTCCGGCACGTTCACGGTCCTCGTGACAAAGGCGCTGGTGGTCGGGGCCTCGGGCGTGCGGTGGACGCCCTCGGTGGAGACGCCGTGGCGGCCGAGCTGGTCCTCTACAAACTCGCCGAAATAGTCCGTCCCTACCGACGTGATCGCGGCTGAGCGCCCGCCGAGCTTGGCGACGTAGACCGCCACGTTGGCCGGCTGCCCGCCCAGATAGCGCGAGAACCTGTCGGCCGTCCTCAGCGACATCCTGAACTCGTGCGAGATAAAGTCCACGAGCGACTCGCCGACGGCCAGCACGTCGAGCCCGAAGTACAACACGTCGAGCGTCGCCAGCGAAGCGCCCTCCTCGGAGCCGGGATCGCTGAAGTACCCCGGGATCTCCAACCGCGCCGACGGCGTCGGAAATCTATCTGGAGAGTTGTCCGTATTTTCTTCCCGCTCCCTGTCCGCCACGGCGTCCAGGTATCCCTCGGCGGTGCGCTCCCAGGTGTACTTGGCGAGGACGCGCCCGTAACCGGCCTCCGAGAAACGTCGCCAGCGTTCGGGGTTTCCGGCGAGGGAGTAGAGGCCGGCGGCGACCTCTTCGGGGTCGCTGGGGTCCACCAGGATGCCGTACTCGTGGTCCCCGTCGCGCAGGGACTCGCTCGGCCCGCCGTTCTTGGTGACGACGGCTGGCAGGCCGGCGGCCATGGCCTCCAGGGGCGCGAGCCCGAACGGCTCGTAGTTGGCCGTCAGGGCGAAGACGGAGCGGCGGTCCGAGAGGAAACGGTAAGCGGCGGCCAGACGGCGCTGCCCGCGGATGGCAAACATCGAGACCATGCCGCGCATCCCCGCCCGCTCTACCGTCCCCATGATGCCGTCGAGAACCGACCGCTCACCCTCGTCGGCGTCCCTGTAGTCCTCCAGCGGGTTCTCCATGTTGCCCGTGAGGATCAGCAGGTTGGCGCACGCGCGCAGGGTCGCGCTGCTGGCGAAGGCTTCGACGAGCGAGAGGTGGTTCTTCTTCGGGTCGAGCCTGCTGGAGGCGACGACGCAGGGGAGGTCCAGGCGGTCGGGGGCCAGGTCGCGCTCCAGGCACGCGCGGACGTGGTCTTGCACGGCGTCTTCGTCTTCGGTGCGGGACTCCCTGTCGAAGATGTGCATGGCGACGCCGGGGGGGACGGCGGCGAAGCGGGCGCCGTCGGTCGGGTCGACGGCCCCGCGGTAGGCGTTGTGGGTGTACTGGACGAAGCGCTCCTGGCCCGTGCTCGTGACGTTTACGCGCGAGCGGTTCATCGCCAGCCGCTCGGCCACGATGCGTTTAGAGAAGCGGTACTTCTCGTCTATCCCGGCCGCGTCGCGGCGCCTGACGCCCATCTTGTCCATCTTCTGGGCGCCAAGAGAGTGGGCGGTGAAGCTAAAAGGGATACCGATCCTGGCCTCGATCAGGACGGCGCACAACCCCCCGTCCCCATAATGCGCGGTGACGGCGTCCGGCAACGAACCCTCCCCCTCGTAGAAGGAGAGCAGGTTCGGGACGAACTCCGTGCCGAGGTAGGGCCACAACTCCTCCTTCGGCAGGAAGCGGTCGGGGCCGCACGGGATGCGCAGAATGCGCACGTTCGGGGCGCCGGGGTAGGAGTCCGACGCGCCGGCGAACTCGGGCCAGTCGGGGTCGTCGATGCGGCGCGTCACGATGTCCACCTCGTGGCCGAGGTTGCCCATCGCGAGCGCCAGCTCCTTCACGTAGACGAGTTGGCCGCCGAAGTCCGGGTGGGCGGTCCAGTATGAGTCGTCCGGGTCGAAGTTGCCCTGCGGGTTTATAAACGCTACGCGCATCTGCTCGTCCTCTCTGTCGTGGCCCGGACGTTACGGGTTCGGCTCCCAGCTCCGCAGGCGCGGCAGCTCCGCCGGGGCGGGGCGGCGGGCGAACTCGGGGATCGGGAACGAGAAATCTCCGGAGCGTTTCTCCTCGGCGGCTTCCCCGGCCAGCCTGAGGTAGCCCGCGGCGACGCGGCGCCAGTTGTAGAGGTCGCGGGCGCGCTGCAGGCCCCGGTCGGCGAAGGCGCGCCAGGTGCCGGGGTCGGAGAGCAGGCGGAGCAGTTGGAAGGCTATCTCCGCCGGGTCGTGGGGGTCGGCGAGGAGGCCGGCCCGGCCGTCGTCGGTGGTCTCGCGCGGGCCGCCGTTCTTCGTGGCGACCACGGGGAGGCCCGAGGCCATCGCCTCGACGACGGTCATCCCGAAGGGCTCGTACTCGGCGGGCAGGCAGAACACGCCGCCCCTGCCGGCCGACCAGCGGTAGAGGGCGGCCAGGGTGGTCTGTCCCGAGAGGCTGAAGGCCGAGACCGAGCCCCAGAGGTCCGAGCGCTCGATCGTGGAGATCAGGGCTTCCAGCACGGGCCGCTGGTCTGCGGAGGCAGAGTCCGGGTCGCGCAGCGGATCGTCGAGGCCGCGCGTGATCATGACCAGGTTCGCCCGTCGCTTTAGCTCGTCGCTCCCGGCGAACGCCTCGACGAGCGCCTGGTGGTTCTTCTTCGGATCCAGCCGGCTCCAGGCCACGACCGCCGGCAGGTCCCGTCTTTCGGGGTCTATGTCCCGCTCGTGGGCGGCCCTGATGCTCTCGCGGGTCTCCTCCTCCCGTTCGCCGCACGCGTCGGGGCCAAAGATGTCGAAGTTCACGCCCGGCGGTATCACGGCGAACCGCCCGTCGTCTCCGACGTCTACCGCCTCCCTGTAGGCCGGGTGGTCGTATTGCTCGCGGCGTTCGGCCTCGCTGCTGGCGACGATGGCCGCCGATCGGGCCATCGCGACCCGCTCGGCCCCGATCCTGGCCCCAAATCTGTAACGGGCGTCGGCCGCCGGCAGGTCGTTCCCGTCACCGAGGAGCGGGTCCAGCTTCCAGGCGCCCAGCGAGTGGCCGGTAAAGGTGAAGGGGACGCCCGAGGTCTCCTCCAGCAACGCGGCGCAGATACCGCCGTCCGCGTAGTGGCCGGTCCAGAGGTCGGGCCAGGCGCCCTCCTCCCTGTAGAGCCGGGCCACGTTCTCCGACCACTCGCCCAGGTAGGGCCAGAGCTCCTCTTTCGGGAGGAAGCGGTCGGGGCCGCAGGCCACGCGGAGTATCCTCACGTTATCGTGGCCTGAATAGAGGTCCGAGGCGTCGGCGAACTCGGGCCAGGCGGGATCTTCGACGCGGCGGGTCAGGATGTCGGCGTGGTGGCCCATCTTCCCGAGCATCCGGGCGACCTCACGGACGTAGACGAGTTGGCCGCCGAAGTCCGGGTGGGAGGCCAGGTAGCTGTTGCGGCGGTCGAAGTTTCCCTGCGGGTTTACGAACGCGACGCGCATCCGGCGGGCCTCATCCTCCCCGCTCTTTCGGGTCCCCGGGCACGTCCAGGCTGGCATAGACCTCCCCGCGGTCGATCTCCGCCGGCAGCGGGCCCTTCGTGGTCAGCTTTTGCTCGACGATCTCGCGGGCGAAGAGCACCGAGCGCTCGACGTCGTTGCCGTCGAGAAGCGCCGTCAGGAAGCCGGCCCAGAACGAGTCGCCGGCGCCGGTGGCGTCAACGACGTCCACGGGCCTGGTCGGGACGTGGGCCGTGATCTTGCCGTTCTCAGAGACGAGGTTGCCCTCCTCGCCCATCGTGAAGACGACCGTCTCGGGGCCGAGGTCGTGGAACATCTCGATGTACTGCTCGGGTCCGTAGGCCGGGCCGAAGACGCGGCGGGCGTCGTCGGCCGAGGGTTTGGTCACGTTCACGTGGCGGTAGGCGTCCCGGATCACGCCCCGGGCCTCCTTGTGGTCGGGCCAGATCCTCCTGCTATAGTTGGGGTCTAGAGAGACGATCTTGCCCATCTCCCGGGCCTCGCGGAAGGCCCCCATGACGGCCGAACGGCAAGGCTCGCGCGAGAGGGCGAAGGCCGAGGAATGGACGACCTTCGCGCGCTCTATGGCCTCACTGGAGACTTCCTCCCGTCTGAGCAGGTAATCGCCGCTGCGGAACTCCTCGAAGTCCGGGGTGGCGGCGGTGGAGGAGACGAAGACGACGGTCGTGTGCGTCCTGTGGTCCATCAGCAGGTAATCGGTGACGACGCCGTGGCGCTGTAGCTCGCTCTTGAGGAACTTGCCGAAAGCGCCGATGCCGGTCTTTGAGATCACAGCCGAACGACCGCCGAGCTTGGAGATGTAGACGGCGATGTTGGCCGGCGAGCCCCCAAGATACCGCCGGAACGTCGTCGCGTTGCTCAAGGTGTCCGTCTTCTCGTCCGAGATGAAATCGACCACCATCTCCCCGATGGCGAGCAGGTCGAGGTTGTCCGCGCCGGAAGCCATGTGCGCGCAGTCTAATTAACCGAACGGTCCCACGTCCACACCCCGCCATCTATTCCCCGGCGTATGCGTGCCGCCGAGGCGGTAGCGGGATCGCCGACCAGGAGCCTATGGCGCCGAGAACTCGCTGCTGCGCGTGGTTCCGGTGCAGGACTTTGCTCGCTGACGCACCGTTATTTCGGACCGCCGCCGAGCACGCGGAACGGCACCTTCATCGGCCCGTAGTCGTCGCGGGTGACGACTACCGCCCTACCGGGCCTGGCGCCCTTGGGCACCTCGAGCGCCGCCTCTAT
>CAXTDD010000042.1:0-9882 GCA_964242955.1 uncultured Rubrobacteraceae bacterium
CGACAACCCCACCCACTGCCAGTATCCGAAGTAGAAGACCACGATCATGACGACGTGCACCGGCAACAACACCGCGCTCAAACGTAACAGGTCCGACGTCTCGAAAGCCCCGTCCTCGGCCTCCTGGAACAGCAGGATGGCCTTGGAGCTTACCGGGAAGGTCAGGCAGAAGTCCATCCCGACCGTACCTATAAACATGACGGCCGTCGGGTCGAGGTCGAGGCTGCTCGCCAGGTACAAGAGCGGCGGCACCAGCGCCACGGCGCGGGCGGTGTGGGAGGTCATGTAGACGTGGGAAGTCAGAGAGATGAAGGCCAGGATCAAGAGTACTAGAAGTAGAGATTCCGTACCCCGTACGCCCGTCGCGTCGAAGAGGTTCTCTATGATCCACTCCGCAGCACCCGAGTCTATGAGCGCCCGCCCGAGCGCCAGCGACGCCCCGACGAAGACGATCAGGTTCCACGAGACGGCCCCGAGCCCGTCCTTCCACCGCATCACCCCGACACCGGGCAGGGTCAGCACCAGAGCACCCACCATCGTGACGATGGCGACCTCCAGCCCGTGCAAAGGCTCGGCGAGCCACAGGCCGACCATGACCACGAGCACCAGGAGCGTCCCCCGCTCGGCCCGGGACAGGGGAACGCTCTGTCTTCCAGAAGACATCTCAAGCCGGCGGTTCAGGCGGTCCTCGTCCAGGAACAGCTTCGCGACGATCCAGCACGAGACGTAGCTTGCGGCGACCCCGAACGGCACGCCCCACAGCGCCCACCGCAAGAACGAGACGTTCTGGTCCGAGATCTCGCGCAGGAGGTCCACCGCTATGAGGTGCGACCCCGCCCCGATAAGCGTCGAGATGGTAGCGACCAGGATCACGGTCGGCATCAACAAGGCTATGGCCTTCGTGATCTTGCGGTCGTCGGCAGCCTCGGAGATGCTGCGGAAGACGGGAAGCGCCACCGCCGCCCGCCCCGAGGTAGACGGAATAAAGAACGAGAGCGGCAGGAGCACGGTCGTGAGCATCCACAAAGTGCCGCGCACCGAGCGGGCACGGCTGACCACGAGGCCCGTCAGGCGTTCCGCGAGGCCGGTCTTACGCATCGCGCCGCCGAGGACGAAGGCGCCGATCATCAACCAGATCACGTCGGACTCCAACGCCCGGTAGAGCGCCTCTTGCTCCGCCCCACCAGCCAGGATAGTGAACATCACGGCCCCGAGCGCCACGTAAGCGGCATTCAGCTTCGTGGTGGACCACAGGATGGTGGCCGCCGCGAACCCGAAGAGGGCCACCCGCGCCTCACCCGGCAGCGTGGCCGGCAGGAGCACGGCGACCCCGGCCACGACCATCAGCGCGAGCGGCAAAAAGGCGTCCACCACCCACCGGAACCGCCGGGGGCTGGCCCGCGGAGCGTCCCCGATGACGGCGGGGTCCCCCCTGCGGGCGTCCACCCGTTCCCAGAGGCCCGTTCCGGGCGTGCTAGCCAACCGCCACCCCGCGGCCGATCATCACGAGCCGCGTCACGTCTTCGGCGCAGACCGTCACCAGCTCGCCGGCGTTCTCGATGGCTTCGTCCAGGGTGCAGGGTTGCTGGAGGATGCTCAGGTACGCGTCTATGCCGTGGTCGTGGTTGATCCGGGCGTCCTTGCCGACGGTGCCGACGATGGCGACCACGGGCACCCCGAACTTCTTGGCGCGGGCGGCTATCTCGGCCGGGATCTTGCCGCGCGGGGTCTGGAAGTCTATGCCGCCCTCGGCCGTGATGACGAGGTCCGAACCTTCCATGAGGCTCTCGACCTCCAGGTAACGCGAGACGATCTCGTACCGCGGGTGCAACGTCGCCCCGAGCAACGCCGACAACCCGGCCCCGAGCCCGCCCGAAGCCCCGTTACCCGGCGTCTCGCGCACGTCCACGCCAAGCTCCCGCCCGACCACGCCCGCGTAGTTGTCCAGGGCGCCCGCGAGCCGCTCGACCTGCTCCGGCGTGGCCCCCTTCTGCGGCCCGAAGACCCGCGCAACACCCCGCTCCCCGCACAGCACGTTGTGCCAGTTGCACGCGACGTCTATCTCGACTTCGTCCAGGCGCGGGTCGCGCCCGGAGAGGTCTATGCTCCTCAAGCGCCCGAGTTCGACGCCGCCGCGCCCGATGGGCTTGCCCTCCCCGTCCAGGAGCCCGACGCCTAGCGCCTGGGCCATGCCGGCGCCGCCGTCTGTGGTGCCCGAGTCTCCGCAGCCGACGAGGAGTTGTTCGGCCCCGTCGTCCAGCGCGGCCCGGATGAGCTCCCCGACGCCGTAGGTCGTCGTCCCGGACGGGTCCCTGACGTCGCGCGGCACGAGCGTCAGGCCCGCCGCCGCGGCCATCTCCAGCACGGCGGTCTTCGGACCGTCCCCGCCCAGGAACCCGTAGTGGCCCTCGACCGGCTCGCCGACGGGGCCCGTTACTTCGACCTCGCAGAGCGCGCCATCCGTGGCGGCCACGAGGGCCCTCGCGAAGCCTTCGCCCCCGTCCACCATCGGGGCTTTCAGGACCTCTACTTCGGGGAGGACCCGCAGGACGCCGGCCTCGATGCGGTCGGCCACCTCGTCAGCCCCGAGGCTCTCTTTGAAACCGGATGGAGCCACCACGATACGCAACAAAACCACGTCCCTCCGAAAAGTGCGGAATCTTCTACAGAACGAACCGCTTCAGGCGGACGTCGCCGCGGGGGATAAAGGAAACGCCAGGCGCCCGACCCTATTCCCGGCCTCCTCACGGACCTGCCGCCCGAAGAGCGAGAGGTCCTCATCAAAAGAACGCCCGCCCCCGGACGGGCCGCGATCCCAGAGTCGCCCGCCACGTTCGGACTTCCAGCGGCGGATTCTGGCGCCCCGCTTCTCCTCCGGACCCTCGTGCCACATCTCGTCTCTCCTATCCTCGCCGGCCAACACGTTTCACGACTGTTAAACGAGGGGTGCGAAGAGATCCGACGGAAAATACATGAAGGCTACAGGCATCAGGTTTCAGTTGTGGTGGAGGATCTTTAGGGGCAAGCCGCACCTCTCGACCGGCTACGAGAGGCCGCAGAAAACCCGTCCCATAGTCCGCCGCCTGATGCGGGGACAAACCAACCGAACCCCTCTTCGAATCCGCCGACTACGCCGGCTCATGGGCGATGTGGAAGCTGACTACCGCCAGCATTTCCTGATGCCTGAAGCCCGAAACCTGAAGCCTAAACAAAAACGGACCGCCCCGTGCGGGACGGCCCTTCCGCTACCCTGCGAAGGTTTCTACCGAACTAGACCCTCGCGCACTGGCCTTCCTTGTCGCCGGCGGTGTTGCCGGAGCCGACGGGGGCCGGGTTGTTCGCCTGGCACTGGAGGTTCTCGGAGATCCTGTTGTTCTGGATCGCGAGCCCGCCCGTGTTCTGGTTGGCCTGGAAGTTGGCGAGGATGGTGCTGCCCCGCGCCACCATGCGGGCCTGGTTGGAGAAGTACTGCAGATCACCGTTGATCCTGGAGTTCAAGACCTGGCCCGTGCCGCCCCGCAGGCCGTTCTCCAGCTGCACGCTGCCGCCGACGATCGAACCTTGCCTGAGGTAGACCCTCTTGAAGCCCTCGCTCTGGACGTTGCCCTTGACCCTGATGGTGTTGGCAACAAGCGTCGCGTTCCGCTCGACCTTCACGGTCCCCTCGACCCTCGTCTTGTTCAACGTACACGACGCGCCCTGCGGCACCCGCACGTTATCCACCGTCGCCGCACCGATGGTGCCCCGGCACACCCGCTCCTCGGCCTGGGCCACCGACGCCGCCATCAGCAGCGCCGCCAGGCCCACCATCAGCGCCATCATCCCCATCAACGATACCGAAACAACCCTGCTCGACATACCCTCACTCCTTTTCTTTGGGCCCCGCAAGACCCCGTTGGCCCCGGTAACTCTCTGCCTTACATCCCACAAGTGCCGGGTCCAGTGTGAAAAAATAGCCAAGCGGCGCCGCATTAGAACTCCCTAATCTCCCGGCAACCGTCGCCGAGCGTGGCAGACGCGCAGGGGACCCCGCCGGCGGTGGCGGGGTCCCCTTGTTCGATCAGAAGAGTCTGGCGTCTAGACTATGCGAAAGCGCCACGTTCGAGTCGCGCTGAAGCCCTGGGCGTCCCTGGCCGTTACCCTAACCGTGTGGGAGCCGGGGGAGAGTCTGACAGCGCGGCTCATACGATCCGTGCCCGTGTCGTAGGAAGAGATGCCTATCTCTCGTCCGTCCAGGTATAGCTTCAGGTTGCTCTTCGCCAGGTTGGTTTGGTAGTCCCTGACCGTGGCCGAGATGAGCGGGGACCTGTCCCTGGTCTTCGAGCCGGGCACGGGACGCATTAGGGAGACGGCGGGCGTGGTGTTCGCCTTCAAGGTACTCTTGTAGACGTCTGCGTGGCCCGCGCCCAGCTTGCCGGCCCAGTCCGTGTTCTTATTCGCCTCGTCTATCGAACTTGCGGTGGTCGTGATGAACTCGGTTACGCTCGGCTGGCCCGACTGGCCCGTCGAGGGCAGGTTCGGCCTCATGGACCGGATCAGGGCCGCCTGGCCGGCCACGAACGGCGCCGCCATCGAGGTGCCGTCCCATTCGGCGTACTGGTCCGTCGGGAAGAGGCTGTAGATGTCGTCGCCCGGCGCGGAGACGTCCACCTCCGGGCTACCAAAGTAATTGGAAAAGTCGGACTTCTTCTCGTCTTGGTCCACCGACGCCACCCCGATCACGCCCTCCTCGGCCGCCGGGTAGGCACGCTGCTCCGCGTCGTCGTTGCCGGCGGAGCCGACCACGGTGACGCCCCTCGTGGGAACGCCACTAAGGGCCGGCCCCGTATCGTCGTCATCGCCGCCGTCGTCATCGTCATCGTCGTCCGCTTCCAGATCTTCCGATACGTCCCGGATCAGGTTCGACCCCCGTGAGGAGCTGAGGCTCATGTTGATCACACCAACGCCGTCGTCGGTTCCGGGCTTCCCGTCCGGGTCCACGGCACGCTGGACGGCTTCGGCGATCACGAAGATGTTGCCGCGGCCGTCCGAGTCGAGGACACGCATCGGCATGATCTTCGCGTCGGGCGCGGTGAGGTGAACGATCCCCGCCACGTGAGTCCCGTGTCCCACCGCCTCGTCCACGTTGCCGTCGTTATCGTCGTCTATGCGGTTGGGCTCGTCGGTAGGACCGTTGGTATCCCCAATGTCCTCGATGAAATCGTAGCCTCGTACCAGGCTACCCCTGAGTTCCGAGTGATCGAGTTGTGCGCCAGTGTCCAGAACGGCGACCGTGGTACCGGCGCCCTTGTTGACGTTGTTAGCCTGGGGCAGGTTGAGGGCATCGACCGCGTACTGGTCTTTGTATGGTGCGGATTCGGAGGTAGGCGTAGGGGCACTGTCGCCGCGACCCCTCATATAGCGGCTATCCTCGGGTGCATCAGTCGTGTAGTTGAGCTCTGCGTAGATTAGGGACGGGGGGCCAGCTTCCATCTCCTCCGCCACTCTTTCCGTATCCGAACCTTCCTGCAACCGCAGCAGGTAGATACCAGAGCTGGCCAGAAAGGCTTCCGTCCTCGTGCGGTCGACCTCCGGGTGCTCTCCGTACACGTCCTCTAGGGTCGTCCCTTTAGCTCTGTCCAGTTTCACGACGACCTCGCCGTCAACGAAGTCGTCCGGATCGGCATCTTGCGCGTGGGCTTTGCCAGTCACAACGAAGCCAACAGCTACGAGGAATAGCGTTATGACTGTTAACGTCCTCAACGCGCGGCGTTGTGACAGTATCGTGTTGCCTATCTGTCGGATGGAACCCTCCATACCTTCTCTCCTGACGAACGGCACACGGCCGACACCGAGGTTTGGACAATCTAATATTAGGGGTGCGCGGTTAGAACCGCATGATACGAAGATTAGAAAACCCTAATGGCTAGGAGGCTCCAAGTTCGCGAGGGTCGATGTCCGCAAACGGTATGGTGACATTGTTCGAGCGTTCGAACGAATCAGAGGCACTCGTTCCGCCCGAGCATAAGAGGAAAGATGACGCGAACGACCCTGCTGTTCACGGTGGCCGCCGCGCTGCTCTTACTGGCCGCGGCCTTCTTGCTGACAGATTTCGATTTCGGGAGCTCGGACGGGATCGCGACCTATGTGACGTTCCGCAACCTCTCCATAAAGGGTGCGCTAACGCTTCCCGATCAAAACGAACGGCGCCCAGTAGTATGGGTGAGGGTACCGTACTTTCAACTCCAGCTGGGCGGCACGCAGGGCGGCGGCGGGTGATTCACCATCGCACAGCTGCTCGTACCACCCTCCCATCAACTCCGCTGTCGTCTCGTCCTGCACCAGCCACAAGCTGACGGCGAGGGTCGCGGCGCCGGCGCCGAGGAAGGCGCGGGTGAGACCCAGGATCTCGTCGCCCCCGACCACCTCGCTGCGCCCGGATTCACAGGCGCTCAGGGTCACCAGGGCGCCATCCAGGTTCAGACCCATAGCATCGGTGGCCAGTAGCCAGTCATCGTGCAGCTTGAGTGCCGAAAACATCGGGTTGTCGGCCCGGAACAGGCCGTGGCAGGCCAGGTGCAGGGCACCGCGTCCCGGCGCCTCGCTTCGTAGTGCCGTCAAGGACGCCTCTTCGCCGACGCGTACCTCGGCACCGGGAAGGTATTTCGAAACGGCACGGGCTTCATCCGCCGCCGCCGGGATCGAAGGGTCCTCTACCCCTAGCACCAGCGCTCCGTCCAGGCCGCGGGCGTTCCGCTCCTGACAGAGCGCGTACACCGTCGCGCTGGGGGCGTAACAGATCTCGAACCGCTCGATCAGGTACCGTTCACCGTCGAATAGCGCATGGAACGGTACTCGATGCAACGGCCCATGGGGCACGACAGCGAGCTTGAGAACGGAATCGGCTTCGCCAGGGGGTGAGTCCGCCGCTTTCTCCAGCAACGGCTGGACCGGGGCCACCAGCTCACCGTGGAGCGCAGCAAGCACCTGCTGGACCGACCGTTCTAACAACGACATATGTCGTTCAGCGAACTCCCGTCCCGCGCCGAAACGGTCCCACTGAGAATCCAGTTTTCGCAGGAGCCGTTGCACGGCGGCTACCGAGCCGAGATGCCGCGCTACGGCGACCTGGCCCCGCGCGTGAACAAAAGCCAGAACCTCGTCGCCCACGACGTGGTAGGCGAGCAGCGCGGTGTCGGGCGGGAGGTCGTTCTGGACAGCGTCCTGCGGAATAGAGGCCGCGAACAGCTCGGCTTGGTAGCCGTTGGCCGTAGCCTGTAACCGCAGCCGGCCGATCTCCCCCTCCAGCTCGATAGCCCGCGCGTGCAGGTCCGAAAAGGATACGTCACGCTCGCCGTCGTTGGGGCTACCGAGCAATCCGCTGTAGGCCGCGTTCAGGTCGGCCTGTAGCTCGCGCAGCCGTCGGTCCAGCTCGGGGTCCGCGGACGACTCTCTTTCGGTAACCCCGGAGAGCAGATCCACGAGCGCGCGGGACTTGGCCCGCTCGGCGACGGTGAACGCCCTCCGAACGCTCGCTTTGTCATCCCGAGCGAGGTAGAGTTGCAGGAGGTCCTCGTAGGCGACGGTCTTGTCGCGCAAAAAAGAGACGCGCATCGCATCCTGGGCAACGGTACCGCGCGAGCGCTCTATCTCCTCCACCGCCGCTTCGAGCAATACCCGCGCCTCCTCATCCCGCCCCTGCAATCGTCGCAGGTGGCCGAGCCGCTCGTTCGTTCGGTAGCGCAAGTGCGGCAGAGCCAAGCGATCGGCCAGCCGCCGCGCCGCGAGCAGGTGGGGCTCTACCGCGGTCGTGTCAGGCGCCAGCAAATCCGCGAGGCGCAGCCGGGCGTAGACTTGTTGCACCGGCCAGGAATCCTCCGACACCAACTCGAGCGCTCGCCGCGCTGTCGCCCGGGCATCCGTCCGGTCCCCACGGGCTTCTTGCAGAGAAGCTCTCTCCAGCATCACACCTGAGAGCAATGGTACGTTGTCCGCCTCCTCGAACAAGGCCGCGGCTTCGTTCAGTGCCCGTTCGGCTTCCTCGAACTGCGAGTGGGCCACCAGAGCAGATCCCATGCCCCACAACGCTTGCGCTTGGTCATGCGCCATCCCCGTACCTCGAAGCAATACCTCTGCCTCCCGGTAGGTCGCCAACGCTTCCGAGTGTAAGTTGAGAGCCAGATAGGCGGCGGCTGTGTTGCGCGTGACGAAGTGCTTATCGACGAGTGCGTCTGTGGGAGCAAGTAGGCGGCGGGCCAGATCGAACTTTCTGAGACTGTGTGCGTAGTTGGATAGGTGTAGGTGCGTCTCTCCGATGTTCGCGACGGCCTGTGCGTGCCTCAGAGCAAGATCCGCCTTCGCAAGAACATCGGCGGCGGCCTCGTGAGCCGTCAGTGCCTCACTGCCACGACCGAGGCTCAGCAGTGCGTTACCCCGATTGCTCATTACCTCGCTAAGACGCTCGGTTTCCCCGAGGATCGCAAAATGTTCTTCAGCGATCGCGAAGGCTTCGAGGGCTTCTTCATAGCGTCCCGTGAGCGCATGGCAGATACCGCGATTTTGCTCGACGACCGCAGTCAACAAGCCAGTCTCCTGCGACGTAGGCTTGACTGAAAGCTTGCCCCTGCCATCAACAATGTCCAAGACGACCCGACCGACGTCCAGAGCCTCCCCGTAGCGCCCCAGCTCGAGAAGCGCGCCCATCTTCCCCAGATTGGTGCGTACGGCCTCCAGATTCATCCCGAGAGCGACGTATCCGTTGTACGCAGCCTCGGTGAGGCGAAGCTCCTCGTTGAGGTCGCCGTTCATACCGTGCGAACCGGCAAGGATGTAGGTTGCGTACGGGGTGGCAGCGGGTATCTCAGAGACCGCGGCCATCTCGATACCCAACTCGGCCAGCCGCCGTGCTTTGCCGGGATCACCTACCACCAACCGGTCGGCAAAGTCGAGCAGGCTCTTGAGGCCGTCTGCGTCGAGCAGGCCCGCGTCACGGAGAAATTCTGTCTGTTGCTCTCGCGTCTGGAGGGAGAGGAGTTCGTCTACGATCTCGGGTTCGATCCCATTGTCGGATGACATGGGAGCATTTTACTCTTTACGCGCCAAGCTCCACGGGGGAGATGAGGATCTCGACCTGTTCGCTACTCAGCAGGATCTGGTACTCCCCCGGCGGCACGCCCTCGAAGGCGAACTCGCCGAGCTCGTCGGTGGCGGTGGTGCCCACCTCTTCGGCGCCGCGCAGGATCTGGACGCCGAAGGCCTCGGGCTCCTCGCCGTCGTTTGGAAAGACCTGCCCGTCGAGGTCGAGGTCTCCGCTGCCGGGACGCCGCCTGAAGTTGAGCGCGATGTCGGCGGCCTCGGTGGTGTAGACGAGCTGCCCCTGCGTCTCGGGAGGCCGCGGACCGCACGCCGGCCAGCGGCTGCAAGCCGCCGCCGAAGGAGAGGGTGGCGGCGAGGCGCTTCAGGGGGCCGGGTTGCCGTCGCCCCCCGGCGTAGGCCTCGAAGATGCTGGAGAGCTCGGCTCGCTGTTCGGCGGGCGGGTCTTCGATGACCACCTCTCTGCTGGCGCGGGAGAAGGTGCGGAGCCACTCGGCCTCGGCGCGGGTGGCGTCGTCGGCATCGGCGAGGCGTTCTTCTACGGACCTGGCCTCCGCTTCGGGGAGGCGGCCCTCGGCCCAGTCGGCGAGGGTCTCGAAGTCTATCTTTTCCCGGCTCACTGTTCCCTGCCTCCCGTGCATAATTCTCCCGTTTTCCGCGTCGTTCCCCCCGTCGTTAGACGAATGCGACGCGGGGCGCGGAAAAATACACCGCAGACGCATATCTTTGGGAAATGGGTCAACGTTCCCCCAGGGCGGCGCGCATCCGCTGGAGGCAGCGGGCGCGGGTGGGGCCGATGCTGCCGACGGG
>CAXTDD010000043.1:0-1753 GCA_964242955.1 uncultured Rubrobacteraceae bacterium
ATCCTGGCCCTCACCCTCGGCGCTTCGCCCGGTCCCGTGCCGGCGGCCGACCTCGCTTCCCAGGGCCTTAACGAACTCCTTTTCCCCGTCGGCTGCGCCCTCGTGCTCTTCTCCGCCGGCGCCCTCGGAAAAAGGATGCCGTCCGGCGATGGCCCGCCAGAGACCTGAACCCGACGCACGAGAACCCGGAGGGGTGGCGCTGCACGCTCGACCTCCTCGACGCCACGGACACGACAGAGATCGGAGGCCTGGGATGGATCCCTCAAAGCCGGTACCCTACCTGCAGACGGAACGCCTCACGCTGCGACCGCTCGCCGCCGCCGACCTGGACGACCTGCGCCGGATCTCGAACGAGCCGGCCGTACGCCGCTACCTGTGGGACGACGAGCCGGTGCCGGAGGCGGAGATCCTGGACCTCATCGCCCTGAGCCGGCGCACGTTCTCCGAGGAGAACGCCGGCCTCTTCGGCGTCAGGTTCCACGACGAGGAGAGCCTGCTCGGCTTCTGCGGCTTCGTCCGTCTCGATGGGATGGACGAGATGGAGCTCGTCTACGAGCTGACACCGGAGGTCTGGGGCGGCGGCCTCGCCACCGAAGCGGCGCTGGCCTGCCTGCGGTACGCCTTCGAAGAGGCGGGGCTGGAGCGCGTGATCGCCGGCGCCGACCCGCCCAACACGGCCTCGCTGCGCGTGATCGAGAAGCTCGGCATGAAACCCACCGGCAACCTCAACCCCCAGTCCCCAGACGAACCCTACTACGCCCTGTACCGAAAGCAGCTCCCCACGTAAACGACAGACCTCGCCCGCGCCTCCGGCCGCCTGGTAATGATACGCACTCGTCCCCACGGGGAGGACGGGTGATCCCGCGGGCCTACGCGCTGGACTCTCTGGCCGGCACCCCAAAGAGGTGCGCGAAGTCGTGGGCGAACTCGGTGAGGCCGCTGGGCTCGCGGCCGATCAACGCCCGTACCTCGCCGGTGGCCTGCGCGGCGGCGCCGCGCCGCAGGAGCCCGAACAGGGTCACGAACTGATCCGCCATCCAGTCCGGCGCTCCCGACTGGATGAACGCCTCGCGCGCCGCCTCGTCGGGCACGGGGACGAAGCCGATCGCCCGTCCGGTCGACCCCGAGAGTTGCGCGGCGACCTCCTCGTACGTCACAGCCTCGGGTCCGGTTAGGGTGCAGGTCCGTCCGTGGTGCCCGTCCTGCGTGAGGGCGACGGCGGCGACCGCCGCGACGTCCCGCGGGTCGATCATCGCGATCCTGGCCCCCGCGGCGGGCGCGAACAGCTTGCCGGTGTGCCTGACCGCCTCCGCCGAACCCAGCAGGTTGGTCATGTAGAAGGCGGGCCGGAGCACGACGGCGGGAACCCCCGAAGACCGGAGATGACGCTCGATCCGGGCGTGCCAGTCCCAGAAGGCCACGGGGGAGCCGGCCCCGGCCCCCAGCGCCGAGAGCTTGACGATCCGGCGTACCCCGGCCTCCCGCGCCGCCTCGATCGCGCCGACCTCGTACTCGACCTGGCGCGGTTCGTTGGCGCACGCGAGAAAGACGCGGTCCACCCCCGCCATGGCGCGACGCACGGACGCCGCGTCCGCGAGGTCTCCGGGCGCGAGCTCGACGCCGTCGCCGAGCTTTTCGGCCGCCCTCTCCAGGTCCCGCACGAAGGCGCGGACGGCCTCCCCCGGGGCCTGCGGTTCCCGGAGCACCCCCCCCCCCCCGTTGCCCGAGCCCCCACCCCCCACCCCATTCGGCA
>CAXTDD010000043.1:1763-9703 GCA_964242955.1 uncultured Rubrobacteraceae bacterium
CCACGTTGCCCGTGGCCCCGGTCACCAGCGTTTTCGTCATCGTCTCTCTCCTTTGCTCGGTGCCGGGTTCACGTTCGTATTCCGTCGTCTCGTCGCGGCCGGGGAGGGCGGGATGTTGCGGTTGAAGCGGAAGAGGTTGTGCGGGTCGTACCTGTCCTTGAGTTCGACCAGGCGCCTCCAGTCTTCGGGAGCGTAGGCCGCCTTCACGCGCTCCGGGGGCGCGCCGTCCAGGTACATGAAGTTGAGGTAGGTGGTGCCGCCCGCGTGCGGCCTGACGGCCTCGGCCACGCGGGCCAGGCGGGACCGGACGGCCCGGGCCTGCTCCGGCGTGGGGGTCGCCCCGATCGCGTTCATCGTGAACCGGGCGTCGCTGCGGCCCATCGGGCTCAGCTCCGAGGGGGGACGGGAGAGGGCCCCGCCGAGCTGGCGCAGCTCCAGCATGATCAGGGGCGAGTCGGGGCCCGCCAGCTCTACCAGCGTCCCGATCGTCTCCGGGGAGAGGTCGCGCAGCATCTCGGAGTGGCCGTAGGCGCCTATCGGGTCCACCGGGTCCATGCTGATCACGTCCGTCTGCGCGGCGGGCATGACCGCGAACGTGTCTATCGCCGGCTCCCCGAGCGCCTCGCGCACGGGCTCTATCAACCTCTCGCCCTCCGCGGGATCTTCGCCGCAGTAGCAGCCGCGCACCGCCACGAACGAGTTGCCCCGGAAGGGTTCGGGGATCATCGGCAGCGGCGGGAACCGGCGGAACGTCGCGGCCGACATCATCTCGTCGGGGAGCGTCCCGGTCCAGCCCGCGTAGAACTCGAGCACCTCGCGTGCCCTCTCCAGGGGGTAGAACAGGTTCCCGCCGTAGACGTTCTCCACCGGGTGGAGGTCGAACTCCAGGGAGGTGACGATCCCGAAGTTGCCCCCGCCGCCTTTGAGGCCCCAGAACAGGTCGGCGTTCTCGCGAATGCTGGCCCTGACGAGCTCGCCGGCGGCGGTCACCACCTCGGCCTCCCTGACGGAGTCTGAGGCGAGGCCGTACTTGCGCCCCAACCAGCCGAACCCGCCGCCCATCGTGTAGCCGACGACGCCGACCTGAGAGCTGGATCCGGGCAAGCCCGCAAGCCCGTGCGCCGCGGCCTCGGGGACCACGTCGGACCACTTCGTCCCGGCTTCGACGCGCGCGGTACGCGTCTCCGGGTCAACATAAACGTCTTTCATGCGCGAGGTGTTGACGAGCAACCCACCGTCGCAGGGCGCCGCGGTGCCGTGCCCGGTCGCCATTACCCCGATGCCAAGCCCCTCGTCCCGCGCGAGACGCACCGCGGCGAGGACGTCGGCCGCGCCCTCGGCCATCGCCACGAGCGCGGGCTCCTGGCGGGCGTTGAGGTTCCACGCCGCGCGCGCCCCGTCGTAGCCCGCGTCCCCCGGCCGCAACAGCGCGCCCCGGAACCCAGAGCGCAAGGCCCTGACCATCTCCGCATCCATCGCCTCCGTCTGGATCGTCATAGCCTCATCCTTTCTGCCTGCCCGACCACAGAAGCGGACAGGCGCGACTCTTGTCTCGTTCGCCGTTCGGTTGGCACGCGGCTCTCCTCTCTTCGGGTGCCGTGTCGTGGAGGAGGTTAAGGTCTGGCCCTCGGGTCGAACATGGCAGAAACCTGCCAATTTTCGGCGGAGTCCCGGTACCGGGGATCGAGAGGCAAAAACAGTCCTTTTGCGTGAGGCTTTCCGCCGCTCCCTGGTCCAATATTCCCTCTGCAAGGAGACTTAGAGTGCGCCACGAGCGGCGCGTCCGGAGGGAACCCTGATCGGCAACACCTCTACCAGACGCCGGGAGCGGGCCTTCGCGGAGGTCAAACGTCTCACCCTGGCGGGGCTCGACGGTTCGGAGCTTTTGCGCCGGACGGCGCGGGCCCTCAAGCCGGCCGTGCCGTTCGAGGCCTACTGCCTCGCCACGGTCGACCCGGCCACCAACCTGATGACGCACCGGGTAGACGGTGGGTACCCCAGCGAGGAAGACCGGATCAAGGCCGAGCCCATCGCCCTCAAGTCTTATTTCGAGGAGGATCTGGACCGGTTCTCCTCGATGCTCCGCGAGCGCCGGCCGGCCCTACCGCTCTCACAGACCACCGGCGGCAGCCTGGATCTCAGCTTCAGGTACCGCGAGTACCTGGCGCCCCTGGGATTCGGACACGAGGTCCGCGGCATCTTCACCGACAAGGGCCTCTGGGGAGGGGGATACTTTATCCGGGAAGCGGGCGACCCGGACTTTACCGGGGACGAGCTCGCCCTCCTGAAGAGGGCGGCCCCGTACGTCGGCGCCGGCCTGAAAGCCGCCGCGCTCCGCTCCCGGGCGGCCACCGATCCGGCAGCGGACGACGTGCCGGGCGTGCTGACCCTCGACGGGTCCGGGCGCGTCGTCTCCCGCACGCCCTCCGCGGAGCGCTGGCTGCGCGACCTCCGTCCCGCGGGGCCCGGCCGCGGCTTGCCGGTGGCCGTAAAGATGGTGGCGGGCGCCCTCGAACGGACGCTCAAACCAGGTTCGGACCGCGACTCCAACCTCGTCCCCCGTCTGAGCGTCAGGGCCCGCTCGGGCCGGTGGCTCGCCCTCTACGCCTCCCTCGCCGAGCCGCTGGACGGGCGGGCATCCGAGACCATGGTAGTGATCGAGCCGGCCAAGCCAGAGGAGGTGGCCTGGCTGAACGTCGCCTCCTACGGCCTCAGCGCCAGGGAAGAGGAGATCGCGAAGCTCGTGGCGCGCGGCCTGTCCACCGGCCAGATCTCACAGTCGCTCCACATCTCGCCGTACACCGTCCAGCGGCACCTGCAGAACGCCTTCGAGAAGGTCGGCGTGAGGAGCCGCCGCGAGCTTCTCCGGCGCCTGTTCCTCGAGAACCTCCTGCCGGGAACGATCGCCGACCAGAGCAACTGACCGGCGCACCGCCAGGCTAGTACCGCCCGGGGATAAAGACGGTGGCCGTCCTTATCTCGCCGCCTTGCTCCTGGCTTGGGGCACCTCCGTGGCGCCTTCGCCGTTCGGGCTCTCCGGGTCGTAGGCAAGGTTCGGGGAGAGCCACTTCTCGGCCTCCTGGAGCGTCCAGCCCTTGCGGTCGGCGTAGTCCTGGGCCTGGTCGCGCCCGATCTCCGCGACCCCGAAGTACGTCGAGTCGGGGTGGGAGAAGTAGTAGCCGCTGACCGCGGCCCCCGGCGTCATGGCGCAGCTCTCGGTGAGGGAGATCCCGGCGTTCTCCTCCGCGCCGAGAAGCTCCCAGATGGTGCGCTTCTCGGTGTGCTCGGGGCAGGCCGGGTAGCCCGGGGCGGGCCTGATGCCCGTGTACTCCTCCCGGATGATGGCTGCGGTGTCGAGGTCCTCTTCGGACGCGTAGCCCCAGAACTCGGTCCGGACGCGCCGGTGCAAGAGCTCGGCGAAGGCCTCGGCCAGCCGGTCCGCGAGCGCCTTGACCATGATGGCGTTGTAGACGTCGTTGTCGTCCTCGAAGCGCCGCGCCGCCTCGTCGGCCCCGATGCCGGCCGTCACCGCGAAGAGGCCGACGTGGTCTTCCAGGCCCGTGCTCTTCGGGGCGACGAAGTCCGCGAGCGAGCGGTTGGGTCGGCCCGGCGGCTTCTGCTTCTGCTGGCGGAGCTGGTGCAGGTTCGCCACCACCTCCCCCCGCGATTCGTCCGTGTAGACCTCCAGCGAGTCGTCGGGCAGGGCGTTGGCCGGGAAGAGGCCGAAGACGGCGCGGGCCGTGAGCCACTTCTCTTCAATGATGCGGTCGAGGAGCTCCTGGGCGTCAGCGAAGAGCTTGCGGGCCTCCTCGCCCTTCTCGGGGTCGTCGAGAATCCTCGGGTAGCTCGCCTTGAGTTGCCAGGAGTGGAAGAACGGCGTCCAGTCTATGTACGGCCGGATCTCCTCCAGCGGGTAGTCCTCGAACGTCCGTACACCGAGCACGTTGGGCTTGGGCGGCTCGTAGCCGGCCCAGTCTATCTTTGCCCGGTTCGCCCGCGCCCGCTGGAGCGAAGCCATCTTCGTCTTCGAGCGGCGTCCGGCGTGCTTGCGGCGGACCTCCTCGTACTCGGCGGCGATGCCGGCCGCGTAGGCGTCTTTTTTGTTCTCGGTTACCAGGTTCTGGACGACGCCGACCGCGCGGGAGGCGTCTTTGACGTGGATCGTGGGCTGCTCGTAGCCCGGCGCTATCTTGACCGCCGTGTGCGTCTGCGAGGTGGTGGCGCCGCCGATAAGGAGCGGCAGGTCCAACCCCTCCCGCTGCATCTCGGATGCCACGTGGGCCATCTCGTCCAGGCTCGGCGTGATGAGCCCCGAGAGTCCGATGATGTCCGCGCCCTCGTCTTTCGCGGTCTGGAGTATCTTCGCCGAAGGGACCATCACGCCGAGGTCGATCACCTCGAAGTTGTTGCACTGCAACACGACACCCACGATGTTCTTGCCGATGTCGTGAACGTCGCCCTTGACCGTCGCCATCACGACCGTCCCGTTGGGTTTACGCGCCTCGCCCTTCTCCTCCTCGATGAACGGGATAAGGTACGCCACCGACTTCTTCATCACCCGCGCGCTCTTGACGACCTGCGGCAAGAACATCTTGCCCGCCCCGAACAGGTCCCCGACCACGTTCATCCCGTCCATGAGTGGACCCTCGATCACGTCGAGCGGACGCTTGGCCCTCTGGCGCGCCTCTTCCGTGTCCTCCTCCGCGAACTCCGCGATCCCCTTGACCAGCGCGTGCTCCAGCCGCTTCTCGACCGGCCACGAACGCCACTCCTGGGCCTCTTCTTCCGCCTCTTCGCCCCGGTCCCGGTACTTCTCCGCAAGCTCCAGCAGCCGCTCGGTGGCGTCGTCGCGGCGGTTCATGACCACGTCCTCGACGGCCTCGCGCAGCTCCTCGTCTATGTCGTCGTAGACGGCGAGCTGGCCGGCGTTGACGATGCCCATGGTGAGGCCGGCGTTGATGGCGTGGTAGAGGAAGGCGGCGTGGATGGCCTCCCGGACCGGGTTGTTGCCCCTGAAGGAGAACGAGACGTTCGAGATGCCGCCCGAGGTCCCGGCGTGGGGGAGGGTCGCGCTGATCTCGCGCACCGCCTCAATAAAGTCCACGCCGTAGTTGTTGTGCTCGTCTATGCCGGTGGCGATGGCGAAGACGTTCGGGTCGAAGATGATGTCCTCGGCCGGGAAGCCGATCTCCTCGGTAAGCAGCTTGTAGGCGCGGGTGCAGATCTCGACCTTCCGGTCCTTCGAATCGGCCTGCCCCTGCTCATCGAAAGCCATCACGATCACGGCCGCCCCGTACCGCTTGAGGAGCTTGGCCTGCCGGACGAACTCCTCCTCGCCCTCCTTCATGCTGATCGAGTTGACGACGGCCTTGCCCTGCACCCGCTTGAGCCCGGCCTCGATGATGGACCACTTGGAGGAGTCGATCATGACCGGAACGCGCGAGATGTCCGGTTCGGCGGCGACGAGGTTCAAGAACTCGACCATCGCCTCCTCGCCGTCGAGCATCCCCTCGTCCATGTTCACGTCTATGACCTGCGCCCCGTTCTCCACCTGGCTGCGCGCCACGTCGAGCGCCGTCTCGTAGTCGTCGTTGAGGATGAGGTCCTTGAACCGCGCCGACCCCGTCACGTTCGTCCGCTCCCCGACGTTCACGAACAGCGAGTCGGGCCCGATGTTGACCGCCTCGAGCCCCGAAAGCCGCAACCGCTTCGGGAGCTCCGGCAGCCCGCGCGGGGGATGGTCCGCGACGGCGTCGGCTATGGCCTTTATGTGGTCCGGCGTGGTGCCGCAGCAGCCGCCGACGATGTTCAGCCACCCGTTGGCGGCCCAGTCCCCGATCTCCTCGGCCATGAACTCGGGCGTCTCGTCGTACTCCCCGAACTCGTTGGGCAGCCCCGCGTTCGGATACGCGCTCACGTACGTCTCGGAGATCCGCGCCAGCTCCTCGATGTACTGCCGGAGCTCTTTGGAGCCGAGCGCGCAGTTCAGCCCGATGCTGATGGGCTCGGCGTGCCTGACGGAGTTGTAGAACGCCTCCGTCACCTGCCCCGAGAGCGTCCGCCCGCTCGCGTCGGTAATGGTGCCGGAGATCATGATCGGGATATCCAGCCCCTCTTCGTCGAGGTACTCTGTGATCCCGAATATGGCGGCCTTGGCGTTGAGCGTGTCGAAGATGGTCTCGACGAGCAGCAGGTCCACCCCGCCCGCCACGAGCCCCCGCGTCTCCACCTTGTAGGCCTCTTTCAACTCGTCGAAGGTGACGTTCCTGAAGCCCGGGTTGTTCACGTCCGGCGAGAGCGAGGCCGTCCTGTTCGTCGGCCCGAGCGCCCCCGCCACGAACCGCGGCTTGTCCGGAGTGTTGTCTGTATAAGCGTCCGCCGCCTCGCGGGCCACACGGGCGGCCTCGAAGTTTAGCTCGTAGGCGAGGTCCTCCATCCCGTAGTCCTTCTGGGCGATGGAGGTCGAAGAGAAGGTGTTCGTCTCCACGATATCCGCACCGACGTCGAGGACGGCCTCGTGAATATCCCGGATGATGCCCGGCTGCGTGATGGAGAGCAGGTCGTTGTTGCCCTTCAGCTCACCCGGGTGCTCGGCGAAACGCTCGCCGCGGTAGTCCCCTTCGGAGAGGTCGTAGGACTGGATCATGGTCCCCATCGCGCAGTCCAGAATCAGGATGCGCTCCTTCAGAGCAGCCCGAAACTTCTCCAGCCGGGCCGCCCTCTCTTCGCGAATGGTGCTTCTAAGAACCATGTGCCTCTATTCTAGCGGTCAGCCTTCAGCCCAAACGACTAGCTGATAGCTGACCGCTGAGTGCTGATAGCTTCTACCACGTCTCCCGCGAGATCCGGCGCGCTCGCGGGCGGCATTATGTACGCGCCGTTTACGAGCGGCTGGGCCTTGACGAGGATGTTCTGGGCCACCTCGACGCCGTACCTGGGGGCGTCCCCGGGCGGGAGGTCTTGCAACCTCTCGCGGACCTGAAGGGGTATGTTGACGCCGGGGACCTCGTGGTGGAGGAACTCGGCCTGGCGGGCGCTGCGCAGCGGCATGAGGCCGAGGAGGAGGCAGACGTCGAGGTCGCCCATGCGCTCCAAGGCCATCTCCAAAGCGCCTATCTCGAAGACCGGCTGCGTCCAGAAGGCGTGCGCGCCGGCGTCCACCTTGCGCTTGAGCTTCTCGATCTCGCCGTCCAAATCTTCGGCGGTCGGGTTGAAGGCCGAGCCTATGAGGAAGCCCGGCGCCTCGCCGATGGAGTTGCCGGCCAGGTCCTCGCCCCGGTTCATCTTCGAGAGGACGTGAACCAGGCCGACGGAGTCCGTGTCGAAGACGCCCGTGGCCTCGGGATAGTCCCCGATCTGGGTAGGGTCGCCCGTCACGGCCAGTATGTTCTTGACCCCGAGCGCCGCGGCACCTAGAAAGTCCGACTGAAGACCTATGATGTTCCTGTCCCTACAGGAGATGTGGGCGACGACCTCGATGCCGGCCTCGTCCTGCACGATCCTGGCCGCCGCCACGGGGTGCATCCTGAGCCGCGCCCGCGCCCCGTCGGAGATGTCTATGGCGTCGACGCCCCGCCCCTCGAGCCGCCTGGAAGCCTCCACGACCGATCTGATGTCGTTGCCGCGCGGCAGGTCGACCTCGACGGCGACCGCGAACCCACTCCGCAGCTTCTCGGCCAGCTCGGTGGAAGGACCGCCGAGGACTTCCTCGGGCCTCTCTTCCTCCACCGTCCTTACGGCCACGCTGCGGGCGGACGTTTCGGGCGGACGGAAGTCTCTGAGGGCTTCGGCGAGGGCCTTGACGTGGTCGGGGGTGGTGCCGCAGCAGCCACCGACCAGGCGGGCGCCGGCCTCGGCCAGCTTGCGGCCGTAGAGGGCGAAGTGATCCACGTCGCGGCGGAAGCGGACCTTGCCGTCGACGAGTTGCGGGAGGCCCGGGT
>CAXTDD010000044.1:0-7861 GCA_964242955.1 uncultured Rubrobacteraceae bacterium
GTCCGAAGGAACCCGTCGAGCAGGCCCGGGCGGTCGCCGAACAGGAGAAGGTCCGCAAGACGGCCGACATCCGCGCGCACTCGGTGGCGCTGGACGTCATCCGCGGCATCGCCATCTTCGACGTGTTCGTGACCCACCTCGCCGTGTTCTGGGCGAAGGGGACGCGTCAGGACCTGGTGTTCCCGGCGTTTGGGATCGCCATCCAGGACGTCCTGGTCATGGGTTACCTCGGGGTCTACCTGTTCTTCCTGCTCAGCGGGTACCTGCTCACCTGGACCGAGGAGGGCCGGGCGCGGCGGGGTTCCTACAGCCTCTTCTCTTACGCCAAGCGGCGCGTCTTCCGGCTCGTCCCAGCCTACTACGTCGCGATAGTGGTCGTGGTGCTGCTGTGGCCCACCTCGCCGAAGCTCTTCGACGTGGCGCTGATGATGTCTTTCCTCCACGGCTTCAAGCCGCAGTTCCCCGTGGGGTTGGACCCGGCGTTCTGGTCGCTCACGACGGAGGTCGTGTTCTACGCGTTGCTACCGCTCCTCATCGTGAAGCTGAAGAGGTTGTGGCAACGGGCAGCGGTGTTGGCGGTGCTCTTGGCCGTCTCGGTGGGAACCCGGGTGCTGGTGGGGTACGGCGCGTTCGGTTCGTTGCCGCTCCTGGGTGACCACCTGATCGCCGGCCGCATGTGGTTCTTCCCGACCACGCTCCTCTACCTCTTCCTCGTCGGGATGCTGCTCAGGATGCTGGTCGAGCGGCTCGGCGCGGACCGGCGCCCGCCGGCCGCGGTCCTCACGGCCATGACCGTCGTGCCCGTGGTCCTGATCGTCGGTCAGCGCTTCGTCTTCGAGCGGCAGCAGATCATCACCAGCCCGGCGGCCCTGATCGTCGAGGCGCTGACCATCGTGTTCTTCGCCTCCGTGCTGCTCGGCAGCCCCCTGCTCAGGCCGATACTCTCCTGGAGGCCGCTGGCGTTTCTGGGCGAGATCAGCTACTCCCTCTTCCTCCTGCACACAACGTTCATCTACCTGTCTACCCGGTACGTGCTCTTCGAACTGAGGCCCTGGTTCGCCCGGCAAGACGAACCCGTCCTGTGGGCCTCCTTCCTCGCCTACGCCGTGTCCCTGTTCGCGGTCTCCGTCGCCCTCTCCTACCTGAGCTACCGCTTTATCGAGAGCCCGTTCCTGCGCCGGAAACCGAAATAGCGCGCTTCTTTTTGGGGCGCTTCTTTTTGCCGCGACCGCGCTGTATGCTGACCGGGTCCACGAAAAGCTAGAAGACGGAGGGTTGGGCAGTGGTTCGCGGCCTTTTCGGTAGATTGCGCAAGACTCAGGCGGAGCCCCCGGCGAGCACCGGGGAGCGCGTGGTCCCGGAGCGCTCGGGGGAGGGCCTCGGCCGGGCGAACCTCATCAGGCACAAGGCGGCCTACCTCCACGCCAGAAAAAAGTTCCGCGACGCGAAGCGCGTGCTCGACGTCGGCTGCGGTACGGGCTACGGCTCGGCCATGATCTCCACCCCGAACCGCGAGGTGGTCGGCGTCGACACCTCCGACGAGGCGGTCGAGTGGGCGAACAAGACGTACCGGGAAGAGAACGCGAGCTTCGCCGTCATGCCCGCAACAGAACTGCGGTTCCCCGACGACTCCTTCGATGCCGTCTGTTCGGTCCAGTCCATCGAGCACTTCGACGACGTGGGCCTGGTCTTATCCGAGGCGGTGCGGATCCTGCGTCCCGGCGGCGTGCTGGCCGTCGCGACACCGAACAGGCTCACCTACTCCCCGGACGGCTCGATCAACCCCTTCCACACCCGGGAGTACGACGCGCGCGAGCTGGAGCAACTCCTATCCGGTTCTTTCGAGGAGATCGAAGTTACGGGCCTCCACGCCGGGCTGGACCTGGCCCTGGCGTCCGGCGTGACGAAACATTTCGGGGAGTACGGCGCCCGGGTGGAGGCCCTGCGCAGGGCGCTGCGCGAAGCCCCGGAAGGCGTGCGGCGGTTCGTGGAGGAGTGGCTCGTCGAGGACGGGATGGAGAACTTCAACTTCGGGGCCGTCGGCCTCCACAGCTTCCCGATCAGCCAGAAGTCCATAGACACCTCGCTGGACCTCCTTGCCTCATGCATCAAGCCGCGTTGATCCTGCTGCTGACGCGGTCGCCCCCAACAACGACTTCGCCCCGAAGTTCGCCGACATAGCAGGAGCCCGGACGACTCCCGCCTTCGTCGACGGCCGTTCCCTCGCGCCCCTGCTATTCGCGGTCCGCCGCCCGAGAGTTGGCGAAGATCGCGGCCCGGTGGCAACGCTAAACCGAAGCTCGTCCGACCTCGCCTCCTGCGGAGGGGCAGGGTTGCGGAGGGCGAACAAGGACTCAGTGTTACTCGAACTCCGCCCGGATCACGGGGCGGGCGGGGCGAACAGGGGCGCGTACCCCGATTCCCTCATGAGATCGGCGATGGCCGCGTGGCCCGCGTTCGACGGGTGCACGCCGTCCGGCGAGGGCAGCACGTAGCCCGCCCCTATCGGGTCCAGGTCGCCGTCCGGGCCGTTGAATGCTCGATGAACGTCGGCGTAGGGCACGTCGCGCAGGGTTGCCGCCGCGGCGACGTGGTCGTTGAACACCCGGTAGTGCGCGTCGAGTACTTCGAAGTCGTTCTTCCCGCCGTCGCGCCCGTGACTGTCCCGTCTCACGTCCCCGCGGACAAAAGGGTTGTAGAGCGTCGCGGCGCGCACGACCGTCGGCTTGCCCTCGCGCAGGGTCTGGATCTCCCGCAATATGCCGCTGTAGTTTGCCCCGAACCTCGCCGTGGCCGCCCGCAGGCACCGCTGGCCGTCGGTGCCGCCGCAAGGCCGGGGCTTTCCGCGCACATACATGGAATGCGCCACGATAGCGTCCTTCGTGCCGATGTCCAGGGTCAACACTTCCGCCCCGCGCACGTGCCCGCGGACCCTCGCGTTCTCCCTGAGCGACAGAAGCAGCTCTGAACTGCTCTGCCCGGATATCCCCAGGTTGACGAGCCTCACCGGGTTGCCCGTATCCGCCTCGATAGAAGCCTTGTAGCGCGGCACGAAGCCTTCGCGGGAACCCTGGAGCAGATCGTGGCCCGCCGTGATGGAGTCCCCGAGGGCCACGTAGTCTATTGGTACGGGCTCCGAAACAGCAGGAGATGCGGTCGGCACAGCGATGCCAACCACGAAAACCAGAAACAGCACGCACCGCCGAAGACTACACATAGGACCCTTCCCATACCGTACTCACCTCCGCCGAAAAACAGTATAGATCAGCGCCTGCGCGCCGCCGTGTACCTATGGATGGATTTTTTCAGGTATATCTTTCGGTCTTACCCGGCGATGGTCCCGGGCTAGTCCTGCGGTCGCAAAGGCGCGAGCCTTGTAGGTGGTGGACCTTACTTCCTGATCGGCCCGTCATAAGGCTCGTCTGTGAACGGCGGACTGTTCGCGGAGATCCAGGTGATCCTGGCCCCGAATACTCTCGCCCCGTCGTGTTCCAGGTTCATCCCGGGGTCCTCGCCCGTTCTCAGGTGCCGCTCGGCAATCTCCGCGGCCCGCAGCCACGGCATCTGGTTCGCGAGCAGCATGGCGAGAAAGACCGCGTACACCGCCGCCGATGTCACCCAGGCCCGCCGCACGCGCTCGCCGAACACCGACCAAAGCAGGTAGGCGAGAAAGATGCACGCGAACGCCGAGGGTATGTAGATCCAGCGAGAGCCCGTAAGAAAGGGATCGGGCTTGAGAGCCTTGAACACGGGCGCCAGGGAGATGGCGTAGAGCGCGAGGGTCAGGAGCGTGAACCGACCCTCGATCCAGCCTCTCCGGTAGGCCACGAACGTGAGGGCCGCCAGCGCCACGGCGACCAGGACCATCGTGGCCTCCGCGAAGCCCTGCCACCCGTCGGGTAGCAGGCCGAAGTTAAGGGGGAAAAGCATGTGGAGGGTCCGGTAAAAGGTTCCCAAGATGCTGTCGAAGATCTGCAACCGCCGCCCGATGGCGGCGTAAGGCTCGAGCCCCCACAGGATGTAAGTCCTGAAGGCGAGGTAGGCCACGAGCACGACGAAGAACGGCGCCGCGGCCAGGAAAGCGCCGGCGAGGTTTCGGCGGCGGTAGAAAGCCAACAGGAAGAGCAGGGCCGGCAGGATCACCGCCATCTCCTTGGATGCGAGCGCCAGGACAAACGAGGCGAGGCCGAGGATCAGGCCCCGCCTCTCACCCGTGCGGAGCCAACGGAGAAAAAAGAACACGGCCGGCAGGTAGAAAGCGGCGCAAACCGGGTCGACCCGACCGGCGATCCAGGTCACGGCCTCGGGATGGACCGGCTGGAGGGCGAAGAGGGCCCCGGAGGTGACGGCGATCTCCCACCGCCGCCCGCCCGGCACCAGCTCCAACGTGATCAGGTAGACGAAGAACGAGCAGAAGAGGTGCACCGCGAGGTTCAGGAGGTGGTAAGGCAGGGGCCACGTCCCCCACAGCGCGAAGTCTACTCCGTAGGAGACGGTGTACATCGGCCGGTAGAGGGGATTGCGAATCAGATGCTGGTTGTAGAAGTCCCCGAGCACCGTGTTCCAGTTCAGCTCCGCGTCGGGGAGGGTTATGAGCCTAATAATGGCGTAGTCGTCCGAGATAAACGGGAGGCCGACCGCGACGCCGTACCCGGCGGCAACCAGTACGCCCAGCAACAGGGCGATGAGCGCGTGCGCTCTGAAAGAGGTCTTGGACATTCGCGGGAGTCTATCCAGGGTAAGCCGGCTTCTCAAGCGTTCCGGCTTTTGCGCGCGAGGCACAGGGCCGAGACCCCTACGGGCAAACTCCCGCGCCGGAGGACCGGCGCTTCGAGAGAGAAGACCGCTTTGAGTCCCGCGTTCAGCGGCCAGGCAACCTCCCCGACATCCGAGGCGGTGCCCTTGCTACGCAGACGTCCGAGGAGCCGGACGGCGAGGATCGCCGGAAAGAGCAGCGTGTTGAAGTACGTGGCGCGCACGAGCTCGAAGCCCGCCGCCTCGATCCGTCCGCGCAATCCACCCAAAGAGTAGCGACGGTAGTGGCCGTTGGCGACGTCGTGGGGTCCCCAAAGGAGGTTCAACGCCGGGACCGTCACCAGCAGGGAACCGCCGGGTTTGAGGACGCGGTTGAGTTCGGTCAGGGCGGCAAGGTCGTCGGGGACGTGCTCTATAACGTCCAGGGCGAGAGCCAGGCCAAACGACCCGTCGGCGAATGGGATGTTCTCTATGACGCCCTGGACCACGTCGCGGCCCTTCTCCCGGTTGTAGGCGACGGCCTCTTTGGAGAGTTCCATCCCGCGCGCGCGGCCGTGGCAGCGTAGGGAATCCATCGTGGCCCCGCCGCCGCAGCCGGCGTCCAGGATCTCCAGCCCGCCTTCGTTACGGAGGTGTTGGTCTAAGAGATCCAGGACAATCTTGCGCCGGGCGACGAACCACCAGTGGCGCTCTTCGAGGTCGAGGTGTTGACGCAGCAGGAGGAGGTCCATCTAGACGGGCGTCCTCTCCCGGTCCTCGGCGCGGACGTAGAGGTAGAACTGGATCATCTCCCGGATAGTGGCGAGGATCACCCTCGTCCTTACCCCCGAGACGCCCGTTTCTCTGGGCCGGTGGGTCACCCCGATCTCCGTGACGGTGTAGCCTAGCTGCTGCGCCCTTATCAGGATCTCCGCGTCTATGAAAGCATCGGCTGAGCTTATGTCTATCTGGTCTATGAGGCTGCGCGGCACGAGCTTGAAGGCGCAGTCCACGTCCCGGTAGGGCAGGTCGAAAAGGACCTGCAGGACGAGGTTGTAGGTAAAAGAGGTGATCTTGCGGTAGACCGTGTACCGCTTCCTGATGCGGAAGCCCACGACGAGGTCAGAGAGACCGAGCGCGACGAGCGGGACGAACTTCTTCATCTCCCGCACGTCGAACTGGTTGTCGCCGTCGGTGTAGAAGACATACTCGTTGGCAGCGTTGGTGAAACCCGTCTTGAGGGCGGCGCCGTACCCCAGGTTCTTCGAGTGGTGGATGACCTGCACCGCCGGGTAACGCGCGGCGAGCCCGTCGGCCACGTCCCCCGTGCGGTCGGGGCTGCCGTCGTGGACGATTGTGACCTCGTATGCGGCGCCCATCTCTTCGAGAACCTCCACGGCGGCCTCGGTCACCCCGCCAATGTTGCCCTCGTCGTTGTACGCCGGGAAGAAGATGGAGAGGCTCGGGACGTTCACGGCGCGGCCTTCGGGGCGCAGACGAAGACTACCTGGACGATGAGCCCGGAGTCGAAGGCGTAGTGACGCTCGACGTTCAGCTTCTCGCCGATCAGGGCGAGCTGCTCGTCCAGGGGACGGATGTGGTCCCCCCGGTCGCTCTGGATGACGAGGCGCCTGAGCCAGCCCTCGGGGTCCGGTATGGCGTCCACGATGACGATTCGGTCCTGGGTGACGCGGGAGACCTCGGCCAGTACCCCCCTGTTCAGGTCGTCGTCGAAGTGGTGCATGGCGTTGACGATCATGGCCCGCCCGAAGGAGGCGTCCCCGAGGCCCGTCTTGGTGGCGTCCATTACCCCGAACCGCTTCTCTGGCCGTCCGGCGTACCTCCGCCGGGCAAGCCCGATGAAGCGCTCGTTGAGGTCCACGCCGAGGTAGGGACCGGGGACGAGGTCTGCGAAGTCCCCGGTCCCGCAACAGACGTCTAGCACGGCGTCGCCAGGCCCGGCGGCGAGCTCTTCTTCTACCACCTCCCGCGTCTTTCTCTGGGCCCCGACGAGCGGGTAGCGCACCGCCCGGAAGACCCTCGGGTCGTCCAGGAGCGCCCTGGCGCCGGGACGCCTCGCCACCCGGCTTATTCCCTCGCGCAGCCTGCCGGCCGGGCCCGTCTTCTTAGCCAACCTTCTTCCTTTCCGTCCCGATTGCGGGCAGGATCTTCGCGGCGCCAGGACGCAACTGGGCGTAGAAAAGCGCGACCAGGCCGAGCAGGATCGAGCTCCCGAGCAGGGCGAAGTGGGCCGCCACGGAGACGGCGAGCGCCTCCTCCCGCGAGACGGCGAAGTAGCCTAAGGACAGGACGAAAGCGTACTGGTAAGGGCCGACGTAGCCGGGGCCCGAGGGCAGCGTCGTGCCGAGCGCCGCGAGGCCGAAAACCAGCAGATACCCCTCGGGGGGCAGCGAGATACCGAAAGACGACACCACGAGCGCCACGGCGGCGGCCTCGACCGCCCAAACGAGCAGCGTGTACCCTCCGGCCGCCGAGAACTCCCTCGCCGTGCGAAGACCCCTGATACCGTCCAGTAAGAAATCCATCCTGACGTGGACGCCCCCTCGCAAAGGCCAGGGCAGCAACCCGATGAGCCGCCCCGTTACCCCGCGGAACCGGTCGGATGCCAGGGCGTAGAAGACGCCGCCAACGAGGGCCACGAAGACGACCGCCGAGAAGAGGGCGGCCCCGCCCAGAAAGCGCTCGCCGGGGAACAGGAAAAGCACGAGCAGCATGACGCAGAGCAGCATGAGCCCGTCGAAGGCCCGCTCGACGACAATGCTGCCCGCCACGCCGCTCCGGCTCGTGGCCGTCCGCCTGCCCAGAAAGTGCGCCCGGTAAAGCTCCCCCGTGCGCGCCGGCAGGACGTTGTTAGCCATGTGGCCCACGACCGTCGGCACCAGAACCTCCCGCAACGAAAACGCCTTCTGCCCGCGTAGGATCAGACGCCACCGCAACGCCCGTACCGGCAACCCGGCCAGATACACCGCCACCGCCGCGAACAACAACGGCGGACGCGCCCGCCCGAGCGCCCGGAGGGACTCCGAGAGATGCACCCCGCGCGTGGCGAGGTAGAGAAACAATACGCTTACAAGTATACCTGCGAGCCTGTACAGCCAAGGCTTCA
>CAXTDD010000044.1:7878-9702 GCA_964242955.1 uncultured Rubrobacteraceae bacterium
TCCGGGCGGGGTTGGGGTTTTTTCACCGGGGGTTTGTTACCCGGGTGGGGGGGCTGGGGGGGGCGGAAGATGGGGACGCAAGAGGTGCTAAGCTCGACGGCGTCGAACGCGACGGAGGCACGGAACATGGTTGCAAGAGAACCGGAAGAAGAGATCGAGGTGTTGCGGCGCAGGCTGGGGACGAGAGACCGGCAGCTCGCGGAGAAGGAGCGCGCCATCTCCGAGATCAACCGCAGGCTCGAGGACTCGCGGCTCGTCTCAGAGAGCCGCGCCGCCCGCCTCGCGGAGAGGGAGCGGGAGCTGTCGGATCTCAAGCTCGACCTGGCACGGCGAAACCGGGTCGCCCCAGGGGCCCGAACCGGCGGAGAAGGCCGGTGAGCGCCCCGTACCCGCCTGCGGAAGCCACGCGGGCCTACGAGGTCCTGGCCTGCTGCTCTTTTGCCCGACGGTTCGCGGAGGACGCGAGGGTCGTCGTCGTCGGCGGCGGCGACGTGGCCCCCGGCGCGCGCCTGCTGGAGGAGACGGCGGCCTCCGTGGTCGGTCCCGTGGACTTCGGGGAGCGGGTGCCGGGAGGGGCAGGCTTCGACCTCGTGGTGGCCCCGGCGTTCACCGGGTCCGCCGAAGGCCTCGCGCACGGGACGCGGAAGGCCGCAGGATCCGGCAGCCTGCTCGTCGTCTCGGCACCGAAGGCGGGCGCGACCGGGCTACTCTCGACGCTGGGGCAAAGCTTCGGGGAGGTTCGGTCCTACCGGCTCGCCGTCGTGGGTGGGGCCGCCGTGACCCGGGAAGACGGGAAGACGTCCCAGGAGGACGTGGAGGGCGTACGGTTCTTCGGCGGGGGCCCGGCCACCGCTTCGGTTCTGGCCGTGTGCGGCGAGGTCGGGGCGGCCGAGACCGATGGGTTGCCGCACCTGGCGCTGGACCTCGACGGTCGCGTCTTCGAGGAGGTCGGGGAGCTCGTCGAGGAGGTCGAGTTGTTGCGCGGGGAGATCCTGCGCATGCAGGAGAGCGAGGCGCAGGCCTTCGGCGATACCCTTACCCTGCGCGTTAGCGAGGTCAACCATTTCAAGAGCCTTCTGGAACGCTCAGAGAAGCACCTGGAGCGCGCGACGGAGCGCGAGGGGGCCCTGAAGGCGCGGAACGAGGATCTCCGGGAGCAGTTGCGCGAGATACAGTCCTCGGGCACCTGGCGTCTGCTGGGCTTCTACCGGGACCTGGCGACCCGGCTCGGGCGCGGCCGGGGATAGGCGTGGTACGCAGCCCATCGGAAAGGCTATCTCCTAACCCGTTCGAGCGTCGGCCCCACCTCATCGAGCAATACCCGCTGTGGGTGAGGATCAACCGGCCCAGGCCCCCCGACCTGCGCGCGATGCGGGGGAAGATGGGGGGCTTCGCGCGAAAGCCCGTCTTCAGCCTCCTGTTACCGGATTCGGCGCCCCATGAGTACACGCTGGCCTCGGTGCTCGGGCAGGTCTACCCCCACTGGGAGCTACGCGTCCCGGCCGGGGACCCCGTCGGCGCCGCGCACCCCGACCCGAGGGTGAAGACCGTGGGGGCTGGGGACCTCCTCGCCGGCGCGGAAGGCGAGTTCGTGGGCTTCCTGAGGGAGGGGGACGGGCTGGCGCCGGAAACGCTCTACGAGGTGGCGTGGCTCTTGCAGGAGCACCCGGATGCGGACCTCGTCTACACCGACGAGGACGAGCTGGACGCCGAGGGGAGTAGGGCCAACCCCCGGTTCAAGCCGGGGTGGTCGCCGGAGCTGCTCCTCTCGACGGACTACGTCTCGCGGCTGGGGCTCTTCAGGAAGGGCGCCGTGGACGAGGT
>CAXTDD010000045.1:0-9644 GCA_964242955.1 uncultured Rubrobacteraceae bacterium
GGCGCGGGCGGAGGCCGGCCGCGACGTGGTGGTGCACTACGGCGGCAGCGAGAACGAGGCCCGCGAGGTGGCGGATGAGGTAGAGGGCTTCGGCAGGAAGGCCCTGCTGGTACAGGGGGACGTCTCCGACGCCGGGGACGTGGGGCGGATGGCCGGGGAGATCGAGGCGGAGTTCGGGGGCGTTGACGTGCTCGTGAACAACGCGGGCTCTTTCGTCGAGCGGCGCACGTTCGAGGACATGGACGAGGAGTTGTGGGACAGGATCATGACGGTCAACCTCAAGAGCGTGTTCCTGGTCTCTCGGGCCGCGCTGCCGCTTATGAGGCATCGGGGGGGCGGCAGGATCGTCAACATGTCCTCTATCGCCGCCAAGAGCGGGGGCAGCGCCGACTCCATCGCCTACTCGGCGGCCAAGGGCGGCGTCGACACCCTGACCCGCGGCATGGCCCAGGTCCTCATAGCCGACAATATCTTGGTCAACGCCGTGGCCCCGGGCCGCATAGACACCCCGCTGCACGACGAGTTCACCCCCCAGGAGAAACGCGAGCGCGCCGCCCAGGGCATCCCGCTCCAGAGGGAGGGCACGCCAGAAGAGGTCGCGGCGGCCGTCGTGTTCCTCGCCTCTCCCGCGGCGGGCTACGTCCTCGGCGAGACCATCGAGGTCAACGGCGGCCTCCGCATGGGCTGACGCCTGCAGCGGTCCGAACGAGACACGACGGGGACGGAGGAGGCATCCTTGAGGGCGGCGATGTTCTACGAGCCGGAAGACGTCAGGATGGAGGACGTACCGGTCCCGGAGCCCGGTCCCGGCGAAGTACGGGTCCGCATCGGGGCCGCGCTAACCTGCGGCACCGACGTCAAGACCTACCGCAGGGGACACCCGACCCTGTTCCCCGTGCTGCCTTCGCCCTTCGGGCACGAGTTCGCGGGGAACATAGAGGGCGTTGGCGAGGGTGTCGAGGGATGGCCCGTTGGGGCGAGGGTCGTCGCGGCCAACTCGGCGCCGTGCAACCGCTGCTACTACTGCAAGGTCGGGGACCAGTCCATGTGCGAGGATCTCGCGTTCCTCAACGGGGCCTTCGCCGAGTACCTAGTGGTGCCGCGCCGGATCGTGGATCAGAACCTCTACGAGATCCCGAATGGCATGGAGTTCTCGCGGGCTGCGCTGCTGGAACCGCTGGCCTGCGCGGTTCACGGCGTGGTGCGGACCCCGATCGCGACCGGGGACACGGTGGCCGTTATCGGGGCGGGCCAGATCGGCCTGATGTTCGTCCGCCTCGCCACCGAGCGCGGCGCCCGCGTAATCTGCGTGGACCGCAGCGGGGACCGCCTCGCCGTCGCCCGCGAGCTCGGCGCCGAAGAGACGATAGAGGCCGCGGACGGGGTGGATACGATAGAGGCGGTGCGCGGATGGACGCCGAACGGGCGCGGTGCCGACGTGGTCATAGAGGCGGTGGGGTTGCCCGAGCTCTGGGAGCAGGCCCTGGAGATGGCGCGCAAGGGCGGGGACGTTACGCTCTTCGGCGGGGCGCCCTCGGGGACGGAGATGCGGGTGGACACCGTGCTCCTGCACTACTCGCAGCTCACTATCAGGGGCATCTTCCACCACACGCCCTACACCGTTCAGGTGGCATTCGACCTCCTCAAGAGCGGCAGGGTGGACCCGGAGCCGTTCATCTCCGGCGTGCGACCGCTCGAAGACGTCGTGGCGGCGCTCGAGAGCCACGGGCGGCAGGAGGGGATCAAGTACGAGATAAGACCACCGGGAGGCGTAGGATGAAACACCAGGATTTGCGGGAAGAGGTAGCACGGGTCGCCAGGAGCCTGATCGAATCGGGCCTCGTTACGGGCACTTCCGGCAACGTCAGCGCCCAGACCCCCGAAGGCGACGTCCTGATAACCCCGAGCGGCCTGGCCTACGACGTGTTGGGACCGGACGACGTGGTGCTCGTTGACCGTAACGCCAACGTGCTGGAGGGCGAGCTCGTCCCCTCCACGGAGGTCCCCATGCACACCGGCATCTACAAGGCGCGCCCGAACGTGGGCGCCGTGGTCCACACCCACTCCCGCTTCGCCACCACCCTGGCGTGCCTGGGCTGGTCCATACCCCCGGTCCACTACATGCTCACCACGCTCTCCGGAGATGGCCGCGTGCCGCTCGCCCCCTACCACCTCTACGGCACGGAAGGGCTCGCCGACAACGCCGCCGAAGCCCTCGGCGAAACGCACAACGCCTGCCTGCTCCGGACCCACGGCACCATCACCGTCGCAGAGAGCCCCGAGAAGGCCTTCGCCCGCACCGTAACGCTGGAGGAGATGGCCGAGATCTACTACAGGACGCGCCTCGCCGGCGAACCGATACTCCTCACCGACGAGCAAGTAGCCGAGGTGGCAGCCAAGATCTCCACCTACGGCCAGCCGAAGACCTCATCCTGAAAGCCTCAGCGGACTGCGAACCTCCTTTAGCGCACAGAGGATGCGTCGTCGGTGCTCGCGGCTTGTACCGGGGAAGACTTCTTGGAACAAGAGACGAGCCCTCTCATCGTGGCAGGAGGGGTAGCTTCGGCGTGTTCGGGCTTATGGGCGAAGGTTCTATAGCGTCTATGCGCTGCAAAGCCTGCTGTATGTCCTCCCGTGGTGTTCCGGTGGCTAAATTCAGCGCATCAGTTAGGGCTTTCGCGCCCACGCCTCTTCCGAACTCTGTTGAGGGCGTTTTTTCCGCCCCTCCCTCCGGCACGAGCGTAATGATGTCTTCGTATATAGTCTTGCCAAAACGATTGGTGAATCGGCGCTCCTGCCATCTTTGCAAACGGAAAGAGTCTTCTCCTGCTGCGACCAAGGCCAACAAGCGACCGTTGTAGAATGGCACGTCCCGCACTCGCGATTCGCGCCCAACAACGAATACGGCAGCGCCGTTGGGAACCAACAATCGCTTTAGCTCTGTGAACGTTTGGCTGAGATCCATGCAATACTGCACGACCGTTAGGAAACGGTTGCCCCGATGCTTTCTATTGGAGCCTATCTCCGACTTTGCTATCTGAAGGGGATGCCATCCCATCATCTCCATGGCTTTACGATAGTTCTGATGGTAGTTGAACACATTGATGTACGGCGGAGATGTGATGACCAGATCCACGACGCTTTCCGCAAGCGGTAGGTTACGAGCATCGCTGCTCAGTACCTCACAGGGCTCGGGAGTAGTCGGCATCCTCGTTACCGCGAGGCGGTTCTTCGAGAGAGCGCCTCGGAGGCTGGCAGCTTCGAAGGTATCTCCATTGCCCATGGCAAGCATCAACGTAGTCACGACAAAACTGCGCAAAAGCGGGTCTTCCTCTGCCTCCCTCAAGAGATGGTTAACTGTGGTGGATAGATCCCTCTCCTCCAATGCATCTTGACGACGATCATTGAACAGATCGACGGGAAGAAACGCACCCAAATGTCGATCAAACAACTCTTGCGCGAGGTTCAAGATGTGCCCTCGGTCCCGTTCGTTCAAGTTGACGAACTTGACCATGCTGGCAAGCTGAACTGCAGCGGGGTTGATTTCAGAGCCAACGCATTCGAGTCCTATTCTTGCTGCTTCGAAAAGTGTGGTGCCGCTACCTGCGAAAGGATCGAGTACAACCATTCTTCTCTTGGCGTAGGCTTCCAGTAAGAGGCTTACAAGCCCAGGCGAGAACTGCCCTCGCCATGGGTAGAAGCTGGATTGCGTCTTTTCTGCCAAATCCAGCTTCTGTCGCGGTATGAAGCTCGTGTCGAGGGGATGCTCTTCGACGTGACGTGTCAATTCCTCCGGCACGGTGATCACTAGAAGTAGCCTCGTTCTATTGGATCCTGGTTCTCTCGTGCCTTCAGGGCATCAAACAGGGAGCGCATATGATTCACAAACCTTATTATCCTCTCTGGCTTGATGGGGTTCTGCTCGAGAAAACGCGCGTACTGATTGCGCTGTTTCCTTCTAGTCTCCGCCGACGCGAAACCCTGACGGTCTTTGGCACCCATCCTCCGACCGCGCAAGATGATCGCTTCATCTATATCTGTGGGTACGGTGCTCATGGCCGCCATATCTAACCACTCGCAGAGGAGATAGTACCGAGAACCGGGTACTGCGCTCTTGAGATCGCGGGCTGTCGTAATAGCTCCCTGGAACATGCTCTTGTCCAGGTTCGTCTTGCACTCCGCGGCGACGTAAGCGATGTACGATTCCTGGGTGCTGGTAGCCTCTGGCGAAAATCCTCTGTCAAAAGAGGATCGAAGATGAACAGGACGTCCTATGGTGAAGTCCTGGTCCTTCGTATGGAAGCGGAGTCCCGCAGTATCGGGTGAATCAGATAAAGATGCAGCGAAATAAGCGCCGGAGAACGTTCTGCGCGGACCCGTAGCAAACGATTCATCTTCCAAAGCCGTGATGATGCGTGGGTCTGCCAACCTGGGTAGGAACTCTTCCACGATGGAGCTACCCAACTTGAGCTGACCACGCTGTCGGAACAAGAAATCTGCTTCGCTTCCCCATATCAGATCTAGTTCGACAAACTCGTAGTATTTGTTTAGCGCGTCGACCAGCGCGCGAACCTTGTCATCGCCCCGGGAACCCAAAGCGGTCATCCCGTCGATCCACGTCTCGTACTTGCTTATGGCCGCGCGGACGTTCTCCCTGTCCGCTTCTGGCAACTTCGGGTTGGTCGCGAGCTTATGGAGTTTATCCCCGTGCGGAGTCCGACTGCCAGGCTTTGAGGGCAAAATTTCTGAACTCTCCGCACTCAAGTTCTTGTCTGCCTCTCCGAAAATAGAATCGTGGCAATCTCGTCAAAGCCCTTTCCACGCAGCCGCCGTCTCAAACCTTCGCCGCGCCCTCCGTCCGCAGCGCGGCGTCCAGGATCGTTTCGACCAGGTCCTCGAACGGGATGCCGGCCTTCTCGGCGGCGAGGGGGAAGGTCGAGGTCTCGGTGAAGCCGGGGATGGTCTTCACGTCGATGACCTGGGGTATGCCGTCTTCTACTATCGTGTCCACGCGGGCGTAGCCGGAGCATCCGAGGGTGCGGTAGGCGGTGAGGGCGGTCTCGCGCAGGCGGTCGGACGTCTCTGGTGGGATCTCGGCCGGGATGGCGAAGTTCGTGGCCCCTGGCGTGTATTTGGCCTCGAAGTTGTAGGCGCCTTCTCTAGGACGGATCTCGACGAGGCCGAGCACCGAGGGTTCCTCGCCCGCGGGCTCAAGAATCGGGACGGAGACCTCCGTCCCGTCGATCCAACCCTCCAAAAGGATCTTCGCGTCGTAGCCGAAGGCCTCGTAGACGGCGTCCAGCAGCCCGTCGGGACTCTCCACCCGCGTGAGGCCGAAGCTCGATCCCTCCCGCGCGGGCTTGACGACGAGCGGGTAGCCTAAAAAGTCCGCGGCGAAGTCGAGGGCTGCCGAAGCGCCCATCTCGTTCATCGCGCGGCGCAGAAAGGTGCGGGAGGGGGCCGTCGGCACGCCGGCCGCCCGCAGCGCCCGCTTGGCGTAGTCCTTGTCCATGCACCGGATCGAGGAGAGCGGCCCGCTCCCCGTGTACGGGATGCCGAGCGTCTCCAGGAGTGCCTGCACCGTGCCGTCCTCGCCGCCGGGGCCGTGCAAACAGACAAAGGCCGCGTCGGGGGAAAGCTCCATGAGCGCGCCCGTGGTCGTCTCTTCTATATCCAGAGGGTGGACCTCGTGGCCGAGGCGTTCGAGGGCGTGCTGAACGCGGCGGCCCGTCACAAAAGAGACGTCCCGCTCCATGGAGTGCCCGCCGCGCAGGACGACCAGACGGGCCACCTCCTAACCCTCCGCGCCGGAGGCGACGTTGGCGGAGCGCGCGTTCTTCGGGGTGCTGCCCTGGCCGCGGCGCGAGCCGCGCTCCATATCGCTGCGCAGCTCCATGCGCTCGCGGATGGTCTCGGCTAGGATCTCCACGCCGCGCCTGATCTTCTCCGGCTCCACGAAAGAGAAGTTGAGCCGCATGTGGTTCTTGCCGGTCCCTGGCGAGCCCCCGTAGAAACCCTCTCCGGGCACGTAGGCTACGTTCTTGGCTATCGCCCGCGGCAGCATCGCCGTCGCGTCCAGGTAAGAAGGCAACGTCGCCCACACGAACAGCCCGCCCTCCGGGTGGGTCCAGTGAACCTCTTTTGGCATGAACTCCGCCAGGGCGTCGAGCATCGCGTCGCGGCGTTCCTTGTACATGCCGGTGAGGCGTTTGACGTAGGCCCGCCAGTCGGCGTTGCGGAAGTAGGAGGAGATCATGATCTGGGAGAGGTTGGAGGAGCAGAGGTCTGCCCCCTGCTTGCCGATGTTGATCTTGTGCAGGATGCCGGGCTGGGCGTGCACCCACCCGAGCCTCACCCCGGGCGCGAAGATCTTGGAGAACGTGCCCAGGTATACCACCCGGTCCACGTCACCCTCTTCCTGCTCGATGGCCGCCAACGACGGCAGCGGTTCTCCCTCGAAACGCAGCATCCCGTAGGGGTTATCCTCGACGACGATCAGGTCGAACTCGCGCGCTATCTCCAAAAGCTCTCTGCGCCTCTCGGCGATCATCGTGACGCCGGCCGGGTTCTGGAAGTTGGGGACGGTGTAGATGAACTTGACGTGTAGGCCCTGCTTGCGCGCCCGATCCAGCGTCTCCCTGGCCGCGACCGGAATTATGCCGGCCCGGTCCATCGGCGCGTGGGCTATCTTCGGGCGGTAGGCGGCGAAGGCGTTGAGGGCGCCGGCGTAGGTGGGGCCCTCGCACAAGACGGCGTCGCCCTCGTCCAGGAAGACCTTGGCTATGAGGTCGAGGCCCTGCTGGGCGCCGGTCGTGACGAAGACGTCCTCCTGGCGGGCGGGCGTCCCTTCCTCGGCCATGACCTCGACTATGACGTCCTTTATGGATTCGAGGCCGGCGGTCGGGCCGTACTGGAGGGCCTGGGCCGAATCCTGGGCTATGTTCTGGGAGAGCTCGCGGAAGGCCTCCTCGCCGAAGGCCCTGGTGTCGGGGAAGCCGCCGGCCAACGAGATGATGCCGGGCCTCGAAAGCGTCGCCATGAGGTCGCGGGTCACGGCCGATTTCATGCCCTTGACGCGGGTGGCGTAGAGGAAATCGAAGCGGTCGAGGTCTACGAGCGGCAAGGGTTATTCCTCCCTGTTTATAAAGGTTTCGACGTCCCTCCAGCCGAGCTCTTGGGACAGGACGTGCCAGAGCTCGGGCGGCATCTCGAAGCGGCTCACGCTGCACCGCCGGCCCCTGACGGAGAGGACTTTCAAGGTCTCGTCGCCCGAGGCCAGGGCATCGTCCCCGGCGACCGCCCCGATCAGGTACGCCTGCTCGACAGCGGCCCCCTCTTCGAGACCGGCCTTCACCCGGTCCACGAGCCCGGACCCGACGACCGGCGCGAAGAGGTAGCCCGTGGTCGCCGCGAGGAGCCCCGATGGTTCGAGCACGAGGTCGTACTCCAGCGCCGACCTCTCACCGGCGCACCGGACGCCCCGCAACACGGTCCTGAAGGCGTTCTCCCCAGCGTAGCGCTCGAGGCGTTCGGAGAGCTCTCTAAGCCGGGCGAGTTCCTCTGTCGTGGGCTCGTGGGACGGGGCGGCGTCGGCCGTGGCCCGTTCCCAGACGTCTTCGGGGAAGACGATACGCAAAGCGCCGGCGTTGGCGGAGAGGCGGACCCGGCCCTCGCGCCGCTCCAGCCCTTCGAGGCTCTCCACCCTGACCTCCTGCATGGCGGCGACTGTATCACAGATTGGCTCTTAGCTATTAGCCTTTAGCTCTTAGCCAGGGGGTTTAGTGCGAGACCTTTGCGGCTTCCTTTATGTAGAATTCCGCTCTATGGATGGGGTGAGGATCGTCTTCGTTACGGGCAACGAGCACAAGCGCCGGGAGGTGCGAGATATTCTCGGCGTCGAACTCGAGACGGCTGACCTGGACGTGCCCGAGGTACAGGCCGTGGACCCGGCCGGGGTCGCTGCCGCGAAGGTTCTCGCGGGCCGGGAGGCTCTGGGGTTCCCGGAGACCTATGTTTTGGCAGAGGACTCCGGAATTTTGGTGGATGCCTGGAACGGCTTCCCTGGCGCGCTCACCAAGTGGCTCATGGGCAGCGTGGGCAACGAGGGGTTTCTGCGGATGCTCTCGGGGTTCGAGGAGCGTTCGGCCAGGGCCGTCTGCGTGGCGGCGGTGGCGGCACCCGACGGGGGGGTCGAGGTTTTTAGGGGCGAGGTTGTTGGCACGATCGCCCATGAGGCGCGGGGAGGGGGCGGTTTCGGGTACGAACCCGTCTTCCTCCCAGAGGGCTCCGATCTCACCTACGCACAGATGGGGGAGGAGAAGAGCCGGGACTCGCACCGGGCGCGGGCGTTCCGGCAGGTGCGGGGATGGTTAGAAGGGGCGTAAGGTTGGGGTATAAAGCGGTACGGGAAAGAGTTTTGTATCTCATGCGGAATACGCGCTTTTGGTATTCTGTCGTAAGGGTTAGTACCTCTAAGAGGGAAGGGGCCGCGAATGTCGGCAGATAACGGGCACTCGGGGAACGGGGGCGCGGAAACCCAGGGAGAGGGCGCGGTAGCGACCAGCTCAGAACGTCTGGTGGATTTGTACCGGAAGATGGTCGAGATCCGGGCCTTCGAAGAAGCCTGCCAGAAGGGCTTCAGGCAGGGCAAGATCGGCGGCTACCTCCACGTCTACATCGGCCAGGAGGCCGTAGCCACGGGCTTTCTCGACTCCTTTAAAGACGGCGACAAGGTCATCACCGCCTACCGCGACCACGCCCACGCCCTGCTACTAGGGGCCGACCCGAAAGAGGTCATGGCCGAGCTCTACGGCAAGGGCACCGGAATGGTCAAGGGCAAGGGCGGCTCGATGCACCTCTTCGACGTCGAGAACGGTCTTATGGGCGGCTACGGCATCGTCGCCGGGCATATACCCCTGGGCGTCGGCTTCGCCTACGCGATGAAGTACCAGGAGACCGACCACATCACCCAGCTCTACCTCGGCGACGGCTCCATCTCCAACGGCGCCTTCCACGAGGCCGCCAACCTCTCCGGCCTCTGGGGCAAAGACGGCATGAACCCCTGCCTCTTTATAGTGGAGAACAACCAGTACGGGATGGGCACCTCCGTCGAGCGGACCACGGCCATGACCGACCTCGCGGCCAAGTTCGACGCCTACGGCATCGAGAACGAGAAAGTGGACGGCATGGACATCGAGGCCGTCGTCGAGTGCGCCGGGCGGCTCACCGAGCAGGTCAGGGAGACCGGCAAGCCTTACGCCGTCGAGGTGCTGACGTACCGGACGGCCCCGCACGGTGCGGCGGACTTCTTCGAGAAGTACCGGGAAAAAGAAGAGGTCGAGGAGTGGCGCAAGCGCGACCCGATCGGGATGCTGGAGAAGAAGCTGCTCGAAAACGACGCGGCCGACGAGGACAAGCTGGATGAGATCCGGTCCGAGGCCAAGGAGACGGTGGACGAGGCCGTCAAGTTCGCCGACGAGAGCGAGGAGCCCGAGATAGACGAGCTCTACACCGACGTCTACGCCGGCGGCGGCGTCTACACGGGGGAGGAGTAGTGGCGGAGACCAAGACCTACCGCGAGGCGCTCCGGGAGGGCATGGTCCACGAGATGGACCAGGACGAGTCCGTCGTCCTCATGGGCGAGG
>CAXTDD010000046.1:0-9638 GCA_964242955.1 uncultured Rubrobacteraceae bacterium
CGTCGCGGGGGCTGGTTTGCTCTCGTTGGCCGGATGCACGTCGAACCCGGCGGCGTCGTTGGACGAGGCCGAGACGCCGGAGTTGACGATAGGGTTCATCCCGATCAACTGCGCCACCCCGATCATCATGGCCTCGCCGCTCGGGTTCTACGAGAAGCACGGCCTGAAGGTGACGTTGCTGAAGTTCGGTGGGTGGTCGGAGATCCGGGACGCGGCCATCGCGGGTGAGATCGACGCGGCGCACCTGCTCGCCCCGATCCCGCTCGCCCTCTCTATGGGCCTCGGTCCGCCAGCCATACCGATGCGCCTGGCCGCCATCGAGAACATAAACGGCCAGGCCATAACCCTCGCCAAAAAGCACCTCGGGAACGTCGAGGGCCCGCAGGACATGAAGGGCATGAAGCTCGGCATCCCGTTCGAGTTCTCCATGCACGCCCTGCTCCTCCGCGCCTACCTCGCCGAGGGCGGCGTCGACCCCGACCGCGACGTGCAACTCGTCGTCATGCGACCGCCCGACATGGTCGCGCTCCTCGCCGTCGGCAATATAGACGGTTTCCTCGGCCCGGAGCCCGTCAACCAGCGGGCCGTCTACGAGGGCGCGGGCTTTATCCACGAGCTGAGCCGCGACATGTGGGACGGACACCCGTGCTGCTCGTTCTCCGTGCGCCAGCAATTCATCGAGGACAACCCGCGTACGTATCAGTCGCTCCTGCGGGCCATCGTGGACGCCACAGGGTACAGCCAGAAGCTCGAGAACCGGACCCGGATCGCCTCGGCCATAGCGCCGCCCGAGTTCCTGAACCAGCCGCCCGAGGTGGTGGAGGCGGCGATGACCGGGCACTTCGACAACGGCCGCGGTCAGACGGCAGACGTGCCAGGGAGGATGGGTTTCGACCCGTACCCGTGGAAGAGTTTCGCCGTCTGGATCCAGACCCAGCTCGTCCGCTGGGGGTACGTCACCCGCGAGGAGGCGAATCGCCTGGACATGAGGGAGGTCGCCGACGACGTCTTCGGGACCGCCGAGGTCCGGCGCGCCCAGGAAGAACTCGGGGTACCGGCGACCAACGAGGAGTACCGGGAGGAGATCATCTTCGGCCGCCGCTTCGACGCCGCGAACCCCGGGCCCTGGATGGAGCCGAACATAGGAGCCCGCCTCTGATGCCGAAGGCCGCGCAAGCTCCGGAGAGGAGACCGAGATCGCCACGTCCGTAAGAAACGATGCCGGAAGGGACGCCGGGCAGAAGAGCGCCGGACGATCGTTGCCGGGCAACGAGAGGCTCCGGTCGGCCGGGTTGTTCGTGGTGTTGCTGGTGGCCTTACTGGCGGTCTGGGAGGCCGTGGTGCGTCTGGGGCTCGCGTCGGAGTTGCTGCCGCCGCCGACCGAGGTGTTCGCGAGCCTCGTCGTTGTCCTGGGTGACCCGTTCTACGTGGTGAGCGCGAACGACGCCGGGATCGGCATCCAGCTCGGGACGAGTTTGCTGCGCGTTCTGGCCGGGTTCGTGCTCGCTATGGTCGTCGCGCTGCCGCTCGGGGTCTTTCTCGGTACGTCCCCGACGCTCGGCGGGGCCGTGGACCCGTTCGTGCAGGTCCTCAGACCAGTCTCGCCGCTCGCGTGGCTGCCGATAGGGCTCGCGCTGCTGCGCGACTCCGAGCAGACGGCGGTCTTCGTGATCTTTATCAGCGCGTTGTGGCCGATGCTCCTGAACACCATCGCCGCGACGCGCGCGGTGCCGAGGGGATATCTAGAGGTGGCCCGCACCCTGAGGGCCGGCCGCTGGACGACGATGCGGAGGATCATAATCCCGGCGGCCCTGCCGAACATCCTGACGGGGCTGCGGGTGAGCATGGGCGTGGCCTGGCTGGTCATCATCGCGGCGGAGATGCTGATCGGCGGCCGGGGCATCGGCTACTTTATCTGGAACCAGTGGAACAACCTCGACCTCGCCAACATAATGGTCGCCATCCTGCTCGTCGGCCTCGTGGGCCTGCTGCTCGACCGCGCGTTCGGCCTGCTGGAGAGGAGGTTCGCCTATGACGACTGAGAAGTCGGAAGGCAGGCTGGAGTTCTCGGAGGTGGAGAAGACCTTCGCCGCGAAAGGCGGCGGGTACCGGGCGCTCGCGCCGATCTCGCTCGAGGTCGCGGCGGGAGAGTTCGTGGCACTCGTCGGCCCGAGCGGCTGCGGCAAGAGCACCATCCTGCGCCTCGTCGCCGGGCTTGAGGACCACACCGGGGGAAGAACTCTGATGGACGGCGAGCCCGTCACGGGGCCTGGCCCCGACCGGGGCATGGTCTTCCAGGACCACGCGCTGCTCCCCTGGATGAGCGTCTTCGACAACGTCCTCTTCGCCCTCGAATGCAACCCGCGGGGCCGGAGCAAGGAGGAGTGCCGCGAGGCCACAAGGGAATACCTCGATCTCGTGCGCCTCTCGCGCTTCGCCGACCAGCGTCCGTCTCAGCTCTCGGGCGGTATGAAGCAGCGGGTCGGGCTCGCCCGGACTTTCGCCCTCGACCCCAAGGTGCTGCTGATGGACGAGCCGTTCGGGTCGCTCGACGCCCTCACGCGGGGCGTGATGCAGTCGGAGCTGTTGCGCATCTGGGAAGCGTCCCAGGTGACCGTGTTGCTCGTCACCCACGACGTGGACGAGGCGCTGCTGCTCGACCGCGCGTTCGGCCTGCTGGAGAGGAGGTTCGCCTATGACGACTGAGAAGTCGGAAGGCAGGCTGGAGTTCTCGGAGGTGGAGAAGACCTTCGCCGCGAAAGGCGGCGGGTACCGGGCGCTCGCGCCGATCTCGCTCGAGGTCGCGGCGGGAGAGTTCGTGGCACTCGTCGGCCCGAGCGGCTGCGGCAAGAGCACCATCCTGCGCCTCGTCGCCGGGCTTGAGGACCACACCGGGGGAAGAACTCTGATGGACGGCGAGCCCGTCACGGGGCCTGGCCCCGACCGGGGCATGGTCTTCCAGGACCACGCGCTGCTCCCCTGGATGAGCGTCTTCGACAACGTCCTCTTCGCCCTCGAATGCAACCCGCGGGGCCGGAGCAAGGAGGAGTGCCGCGAGGCCACAAGGGAATACCTCGATCTCGTGCGCCTCTCGCGCTTCGCCGACCAGCGTCCGTCTCAGCTCTCGGGCGGTATGAAGCAGCGGGTCGGGCTCGCCCGGACTTTCGCCCTCGACCCCAAGGTGCTGCTGATGGACGAGCCGTTCGGGTCGCTCGACGCCCTCACGCGGGGCGTGATGCAGTCGGAGCTGTTGCGCATCTGGGAAGCGTCCCAGGTGACCGTGTTGCTCGTCACCCACGACGTGGACGAGGCGCTGCTGCTCGCCGACCGGGTCGTGGTGTTGAGCCAGGGGCCCGAAGCGCGTATAAAGGCGGAGGTGAACGTCCCATTCCAGAGACCCCGAGACCAGAACGAAGTCCTCGCGAGCGAAGAGTACCCCGGGATCCACCGCCAACTACTCGACATCCTCAGAGAAGAAGTAGCCGCCTGAAGATCCCAAGCGACGGAAAGGGAACCGCATGATCCGCGAAGAAGCCACCGAACTCATCCTCGAAGCCAAAAAAGACAGCGGCCTGACCTTCGAGGCGATCGCCAACAAAGTCGGCAAACACAAGGTCTGGACCACCGCCGCGCTGATGGGCCAGCATCCGATGCCAGCCGACGAGGCCGACACCGTCGTGGACCTGCTCGACCTCGACGCCGAAGTGTCGAAGGCGCTGCAGGAGTTCCCGATGCGGGGAGGCCTTGAGTCGGACGTACCGACGGATCCCACGATCTACCGGATACACGAGATCACGCAGGTCTACGGCACGGCCATCAAGGCCCTCATCCACGAGGAGTTCGGCGACGGCATTATGAGCGCCATCAACTTCAAGATGGACATAGAGCGGGTCGAGAACCCCGAGGGCGACCGTGTCAAGATCACCTACGAGGGCAAGTTCCTCCCGTACCAGTGGTGATGGTCCCGGGCGAACCGCTCCCGAACGAAGGCGACGCAACACTGAACGAGGGCCGCCGAACCACGACCGTAACCGTAGCCAACACCGGGGACCGCCCCGTCCAGGTCGGCAGCCACTTCACCTTCTTCGAGACGAACAAGGCCCTACGCTTCGACCGCGAGGGCGCCTACACGGCATGCGCCTGGACATCCCCACCGGCACTTCCGTCCGCTTCGAGCCCGGCGGCGAGCGCGAGGCCTCGTCGCCATCGGGGATGCAGGATCGTCAAAGGACTGAATGGCGTCACCTAAGGCGCCCTGAAACGAGCACGGGAGAGAGGATTCGTGTCTTGGGCGACCCGTCAAGGCGGCGCTACGGGGGATGTTCGGACCGACGGTCGGGGACCGGGTGCGGCTGGCGGACACGGATCTCGTCGTCGAGGTCGAAAGAGACCTGACGCTCGCGGTCGAGGAGGCGGCCTTCGGGGGCGAGAAGTCCATCGGCAAAAGGTCCCACGAAATGCGCCCGTAGAGACGCACCGGTGGGACGTCTCCCGCCGGACCCCGCCTTTCACACCACCTCGAAGTTCGCCATCATCATCATGTCCTCGTGCTCCAGGTTGTGGCAGTGGAGGACGTAACGGCCCCTGTAGCCGGAAAAGCGGGCGATCACGCGCGCCTCCTCGCCCGAGGCGAGGTCCACGGTATCCTTCCAGCCGGCGTCTTTGGGCAGGGGGCTCTTGCCGTTGCGGGAGAGCACCTTGAAGTGGACCAGGTGCAGGTGGACCGGATGCGACGCGGGGGCGACCTCGAGGTTCCAGATCTCGGTGGCCCCCAACTCGGGACGGGCGTCCATACGTTCGTCGTCGAACGGCTCGCCGTTGATACCCCACATCGTCCGGCCGTCGTCGCCGACGCGGGTGAAGCGAAAGTCTCGCTCGCGCGTGGCGTCCGGCTCCGCCAGCGCGTCGAACTCCGCCATACCCGAAAGCTGTCGTGGGACCGTACTGTCGTCGCGCTCTTTGCGGGTGACGCGGAAGCGCATCACGTTCGCCGTGCCGCCGTTTCCCAAACGATTCTTGAGCGTGACCTTATCTCCCACCTCGTACTTCGAGAAGTCGACGACCACGTCGAAGCGCTCGGCCTGGGCAATGGGCATGGTGCGGTGGCCAACCGGCGCGCCGAGCAGCCCGCCGTCGCTGCCGACCTGCACGAACGGGGAACCATCCCCGGGCTCGGGATCGAGCGCCAGCTCGTAGCGGCGGGCGTTCGAGGCGTTGAGGATCCGGAAGCGGTAGCGGGTGTTTGACACCTCCATGAAGGGCCATGGGGCGCCGTTTACCAGGATGGTGTCTCCCAGGACGCCGTCCATGTAGCCTTCCTCGACGCCCGGCTCGCCCATCAGCGAGGGATCGAGGGACGGGTAGAGGAAGGAGCCGTCGGCGTCGAAGGAGCGGTCGCAGATCATGAGCGGGATGTCCTTCTCGCCCCTCGGCAATGGCGAGGCGTCATCCTCGTCGTCGCGGACGATGTGGAAGCCGGCGAGGCCCTTCCAGACCTGAGGACCGCTGAAGTCCATGCGGTGGTCGTGGTACCAGAGGGTCATCGCCCGCTGTTCCATCGGGTAGACGTGGTCCTTGTGCCCGTGGCTGAACGTCATCTTCATCGAGCCGTGCCCGCCCATCGGGCGGCCGTGGTGCTTCATGCCGTGCGGCGCGATCAGGTCGGTCGGGTAGCCGTCGCTGCCGGGGGGCGTCCTGCCGCCGTGCAGGTGGGTGCAGACCGGCACGGGGAGTTCGTTTATCTGGCGCACCACTATCTTGCGCCCGCTGCGGGATTCGACGGTGGGGCCGGGGAAGATCCCGCCGTAGCCCCAGACCTCCGTATCCAGCCCCGGCAGGATCTCCGCCCTGCCGACCTTCTGGACCATCTCGTAGTAATCGGCGCTTGCGTCGGAGCGCAGGGGCTCGAGCACCGGCGGCACCGGCAGCGGTACCCTGAACGGCCCCGGTAGCTTCGCCCTGCTCGGCAGCAACGTCCCGGTCGAGCCTTCGCCCGAAGGGGAGCATGCCGAAGCGCCGAACGGGAGGGCGAGCGCCGCGCCGCCCATGAGACCCAGCTTCAAGAACCGCCTGCGGGAGATCTCCATGTTCGGGGCTATGCCTCGGCGCCGCGGCTCGGCGGCAGCAGGCGTCGAACCCCTGGTGCTACGAGGCCCGGGAGCGCGCCCCAGATCGCGTTGGTCACCAGGATGCTTACCCACGAGATCACGAGCACGGACGCGAGGGCAAAGACCAGAACCCACCTCAAGTTCGTCTGCCGGTCCATCATTTGTTGCTCCTCTCGCCGGGTCCGCGTCGTGCCGGCCTCGAAAACCTTGCGCGCGGGCGGCTCACGGGTGGCTCATCCCTTCTTTCGTCCGGCCGCCGAGGACCACGCAACCCTGGCGGAGAAGAGGCTCACCAGGAAGATCAGCAACGCGTTCACCGGGTGCAGCGCCGCCGCCGGTACGATCGAGTTGGCGAAGGCGTACTGGATGCCGATTAGGAACACCAGCCCGAAGGGGACCAGCCTCAACCCCCACGGCAACCGCCCAACGAAGGCCGTGGGGATCATCAGCAATGGCAGCAGCTCCAGGATGTGCACGAAGCTCGTGTGCCAGTCCCAGTCCGCCCCGAAAGCTCCCATACCGGCGAAGAACACCTGCACCACAACGCAGGCGACCAAGGCAGAAGAGAGCCCGGCGTAGAGGGTTCGGGCAACCCGAACCAGGACGGAGGGCTTGGGCATCGCCTTCCCCCGTGCCGCCGGCGTCATGGCCGCCCGCGCCGGGTCCGCGCCACTACGACCGCCGCGACGACCGTCCTCGCTCCAAACCGCCTACTTTCGTCCAGGCGCGTTGGACGGATACCGTCTGTCGTTTCTCCGTAGGCCATGATCCGGTTGCTCCTCTTCGTTTGTGGGGCCGTTGCATGGGCAGGCTACGGCTGAACCAGCGGCAGGGGCATCGGCCGAAAAGGAGATCCTGGTGGTTCATCGGGGTTCATTCGTCGGTCCCGACTTCCGATTGTGGCGGGACCGAAGGTGGCGGGGAGAAGCGTTGCCTTTTGAAGGTCGAATGAAAGGGCTGAGTCGGCGTGGCCGCGTGGGAAGTACCAGGATGGTGTTCGAGATCAGGCGATTCGGGGACCTGGTCCTCTAGATGCGCGCGAAAGAGGTTGCCGAGTTCGACGGATCCCTCAGGCGGCTTACGGAGGGTATGCTCGAGACCCTTCGAGCGGGTGAGGGGAGGATGACGACAGCCGCCAACCATGGCCGAGGGCCAGGTGGGCTCCGACCAGCGAGCCGGGGGGGGGGGGGGGGGCGGGGGGGGGGGGGGGGGGGGGGGCCCCCCGCCGCGGCGGCCGCTGCCCCTCCTACCGCGGGGCCAGTTCGGCCAAGACGACGCCGCTTTTGGCGAACCCGGTTGCTGGGCCGGCCTCCCAGGCGATGCCGAGCGCCCCGCCGCTCAGCACCAGCGCGCGGGACGCGGAGTGACCGTTAGCATGACGACCTGCGGAGTCAGTGTTCACGGCGATACCTCCTGGAAGCAGCCAATGGGTCACGTAGTCGGCCGCATCGAGCGATGGGTGGTACTTCTGCCGATGGCGGAAACGGGGCGGAGCGTCGTTCGGCGTCGCTAGTCGGCGGTCCTCGTCATGGACCCCGCGACCAGCACCGCGCGCCGCCGGCTCAGCAGCCGGGCCGCGTTCGACATCAGGCGGTTGAGCCGGCCGGAGACGACGCTGGGGGGCGGCTGAGGTCGGTCGAGCGCCCGCAGCGCCGTCTCCACCACCTCCTCCGGTGCCTGAAAGGTGAGCGCGCGACTGGTCGTGTCCGCGCCGGCGACGTCGTTGAACTCCGTGCGGGTAGCTCCCGGGGACAGCAGGACCACCCGCAGCCCCGTGCCGAGTGACTCTTGCCACAAAGCCTCGGTGAAGCTCAAAACGAACGCCTTCGTCGCCGCGTACACGGCCATGTTCGGGATGGGCTGGTACGCCGCCATGCTCGCGACGTTGACCAGCACCCCGTTTCCGCTCGTGCGCAACCCCCCGATGAAAGCCCGGCTGACGTCCACGACGGCGGAGACGTTGACGGCTATCTCCTCCCGGATACGCTCCGGGTCCTCGTCGTGAAACGGTCCGAAGGTGCCGAAGGCGGCGTTGTTGACGAGGCTCGTTACGCTGAGGCCGCGTCTCTCCACCTCCTCCACGAGCGTCCGACCCGCGGCGGGGAGGCTAAGGTCGAGCGGGATCGCCTCCGCCCTAACGCCGTGGGCCGCGGCGAGCTCGGCGGCCAGCTTCTCGAGGCGGTCCAGGCGCCGGGCGACGCGCCCGACGGCCGAGCCCCGCCTGGCGCCTCCAAAGCTAGTGGGCTTGTCTTTTTTGCATTGCACAACGTTGGCGGCACTCAGTGTCACACGGCTGACACTAAGTGTCAAGTCGGTACTGCGTGCAAGGTATGGTAAGCTGCGTCCCATGGATATTCGCGACGCTGGCTCTTCGGGGCTCCGGGAGCGCACCCGGCGGGCGGTGCAAGCCGAGATCGGCGGCGTGGCTATGCGCCTGTTCCTCGAGCAAGGCTTTGACGCCACCACGATGGAGCAGATCGCGCACGAGGCCGGAATCTCGCGCCGGTCTCTGTTCCGCTACTTCGGCACGAAGGAGGACATCGTCCTCGGCCATCTCGTTGAGGCTGGGCTGGCCGTGAGGGACGCCCTGGAAGCCCGGCCGGCGGGTGAGGCCCCGTGGGAGGCGCTGCGCGCGGCCTTCGAGTCGCTCATCCTCGACCCCGAGTACTCGCCCGAGAGGAACCTCAAGATCTCGAAGATGCTCTACGGGACCCCCTCGCTGCGTGCCGGCCACTTCGAGAAGCAGCTCAGGTGGCAGGAACTCCTCGTGCCGAACATTCAAATGCGCCTAGGGGCGTCGCCGGGCGCTGAGACCGGAGCCGCGCCCGACCCGCGGGCCCGGGCGATCGTCGCCTGCGCCCTGACGTGCCTCTCCGTCGCGAGCGAGACCTGGACCCGGAGCGATGGCGAGGCAGATCCCGCCCAACTCTTCGACCGGGCGGTCGCCGCGGTCCGCGGTTAGCGGGCCCTCGACGCGTGCGTAGCGTGGGTGCGGAGGGTACGCGCGGCTTCGGGGATGGTCCGGCGTCGCCCCCAACCCTCATCCGATGCACGGGCACCCGGCCTGAAACCTCGTCCTGAAGTCCGGGACGCAGGATGGCCGGTGGAGCCGGGGACCTTCTTTGGTTCCTGTCAGGCCCGGCCGCGGCCATACGGTGCGCGGTTGTTGGCTTGGTTTGGGAGCGCCTGCTCGCGGGTGGCTGACCCCGGGGGGCATCTCGTCAAGGTCGGTCCCGTCACGGGTTGTGGACTCTGCGAAGAGGACCGGTCCGTGATCCTGAAGCGGTGGCCGTTACGGCGTCTGTTGCCGTTGCTTTGGCGCCCGCCGATCTTGCCGGTTTTGTAGCCCGAGCGCCGCCACCGCGGCGAGCGCTACGAAGGCGGAGAGGGCCAGGAAGGCGTCGGAGAAGTGGGCGACGTCCAGGGTGTACAGGGGGTTCAGGGCGCCGGAGTCCGCGTCCCTGCGGGCCGCGAGGAACGCCCCGACGAGCGCGGGCCCGGTCGCGCCACCGAGGAAGAAGAGGCCCTGGT
>CAXTDD010000047.1:0-9608 GCA_964242955.1 uncultured Rubrobacteraceae bacterium
GGTCCCGACCGCGGCGACCAGCACCCCGGCCCACCGCGGGCCCCGCTCCGCCGGACGGTGCGCCCCGCGGGCCGTTGGGACGGGGAAGACCGTCGTGCCCTTGGAGCTCATGTCGACGCCCCACGGCGGATGGGCCGGATCTCCTGGAGAGAAAAATCCATACGCCCGCATTCTAGTGCCCCGCCGGAGACCCCTGGTTAAAGGCCCGAAACATCCCGCTTAAATCTCCGTTAAACGGTCCGCCGGACGGAGCCTCCGCCGCGACGTGCGACACGGTTTGCCGGCGAAACGCACATTTAACCCAGTCTTAACCCGCGTGCAACATAACGGCCCGACCCTCTCCCTAACATACGGCGAAGAGAGTCTGCCGCGACGAGAAGGGGGGGCGCATGGCCTGGGGCCCGAGCGTTCAGAGGATCAAGAAAGACAAGAGAGACAAGCCCGTAGAACCCGTGGACGGGATCAGCCGCCGCAGGTTCCTGACCTTCCTGGGTACGGGCTCGGCGGCGCTGGCCGCGGGCAGCTCGGGCGTCCTCGTCGGCTGCGCCGAGGGCGAGGAGCAGGCCCGGCAGAACGGCCAACAGGAGACCAGTTCGTCCCAGGCGCCGGGAGGACAGAAGGGCGTCGCATCCTTCGAGCCCATTCAGCCGAGCGACGAGGACGACATAAGGCTCCCCGAGGGGTTCAAGTACGACGTCTTGCGCTCTTCGGGGGACGATATGGGCGGCGGCATGGTCTACGGGGACCACAACGACTTTCTGGCGTACTTCCCCACGGACGCGCTCGACGGCGGCGACAACTCCGAGGACGGCATCCTCTGGGTCAACCACGAGTACGTCAACCCGATGTTCTGGTCCAACTACACGGACACAGAAGGGAAGACCAAGAAGACCGAAGAGCAGATAGACCGGGAGAAGGCCGGCGTCGGCGGCTCCATCGTGCGGGTAAAGAAGGAAGGCGACGCGTGGAAGTTCGTCGAGGGGGACGAGCTCAACCGCAGGATCGACGCGACGACCCCGATGGACGTAACCGGGCCGGCCGCCGGTTCGGACAGGATGAAAGGCGCGACGGAAGTTTTCGGGACGCTCGGCAACTGCGGCGGCGGGGTGACCCCGTGGAACACCGTGCTCACCTGCGAGGAGAACTTCCAGGACTTCTACGGGCAGCGCACCGACGACCAGGGCGAGGTCGGGCAGGGGACCGACGACTCGCCCGAGGCGCTCGAGATCGCCGAGACCTACCGCTGGCTCGACGACCCCGACAACGCCCAGCCCCCCGAGCACTACGGCTGGATCGTCGAGATAGACCCCTTCGATCCCGACTCCAAACCCCGCAAGCACACCTGGCTCGGGCGCGTCAGGCACGAGAACGCCGCCATAACCGTCTCCGAGGGCGGCAAGGTCGTCGTCTACACCGGCCACGACGAAGAAGACCAGTGCATCTACAAGTTCGTCTCCTCCGGCACCTTCAAAGAAGGCGACCGGAAAGCGAACATGGACCTGCTCACGGACGGGATGCTCTACGTCGCCGACTTCGCGCAGGGCAAGTGGATCGCGATGAACTACGAGAACAACCCCATCTTCAAGGACAACGACTACAAGAACCAGGCCGACGTGCTCGTGCGCACCATAGACGCGGCGAAGCTCGAAGACCCGGAGACCGAGCTTCCCATCGGCACGCCGCTCGACCGCTGCGAGGACATCGAGGTCCACCCCCAGACCGGCCAGGTCTACGCAGCGCTCACCAACAACGCGCTGCACGGCAACTTCTACGGCCAGGTCATCCGCATGACGGAGAAAGACGACGACCCGGAGGCCGAGGAGTTCTCGTACGAGATCTTCGCCACCGGCGGCCCCCAGACCGGCTTCGCCTCCCCCGACAACCTCCTCTTCGACGGCGACAACAACCTCTGGGTCGTGACCGACATCTCCAGCAGCAGCATAGGCTCCGGCATCTACACCAGCTTCAAGAACAACGGCGCCTTCGTCATACCGAGCGGCCTCGAAGGCGGCGCCAGCGGCGGGGACATCATGCAGTTCGCCAGCGCCCCCGTCCAGGCCGAGCTCACGGGCCCGGCCTTCACCCCCGACGGCAAGACCCTCTTCCTCGCCGTCCAGCACCCCGGCGAGGAGACCGAAGACCCGAAGGAGCCGACCAGCACCTGGCCCAACGGAGACGAGCCCAAGTCCTCCGTCGTCGCCGTAACCGGCTTCGCGTAGAGAAAAGCATTTCAGCTAGTCAGCCTTTCAGCATGTCAGCTTCTTGCCGTTGAGGACTCGCCTCGTCCCGCAGGTCGGTAAGTCGTGGGTAGACAAACGTTTTCGTCCTGGGGGTCCTCGGGCGCGGGTTGGCCTGCGCTCCGGGGCGGCGGTTTGCGGGTACGGGGCTGACATGCTGAAAGGCCCCGAAGGGGCCGCGCTGAGAGCGTAGGCGAAGCCGGAGCGTGCTGACCGGCTAATCTATAATGCCCCTTGGGTATCTGGCGGAAGGGGTGTGCGTGGCGGAGAGGCAGTTCAGGCTACCGGGGTCTCCTTACGAGGAGCTGGCGAACACCATCGTGGCTTATGGGACCAGGGACGAGGCCTCGCGGCCCGGGGACGTGGGGAAGCTCGATTCGGTGCATCAGTCCAGCGTTAGCCGGACCAACGGGTTTCTCACGGAGATCGGGGTCTTGCAGGGCGAGACGAAGAAGGTGATCACGCGCAGGGGGCGCTCCCTGGCGCTCGCGCTCGCCCGCAAGGACCAGCAGGAGGTCAGGGCCAACTGGCGGGAGGTCGTCGGCTCCACGGAGTTCTTGCAGAACGTGGTCTCGGCCGTGAAGCTGCGGGAAGGGATGCTCTACCCGACCGTCCAGGCCTACATCGCCCACTCCGCCGGCCAGCCGCGCAACAAGCCCGTCATGACCGGCGCGGGCGCGATCATAGACATCCTCAAGGCCGCGGGCCTGCTCCAGGAGGAGGCCGGCGAGCTGGTCGCCACCTTCGAGGAGCCGCCCGAGCCGGAAGAGTTCGACCTGCCGGACGACCCCGATCCCGAAGAGCCCGTAGCGGAAGTCTCCGCGACCGTCGAGGAGATCCAGCCCGCAGCCTTCGGCGGGGCCCCGACGGTAAGCATCCAGATCCAGGTGAGGTGCACCGCCGACGAGATCGAAGACCTGGCCCCGAAGCTCAAGGCCCTCGTCGCGGAACTTTCGAGGGACAACTTTCGAGGGACGCGTAGCCGGGCCACCCGGCGTCCGAAGGCCACCCTCTGGCTAAAAGCTAACAGCTCTAGCGGCGCAGGTTCTCTAGCGGGACCTCGAGCCGGACGGTCGTGCCGGCGCCGGGCTCGCTCTCGACCTCCAGCTTGCCGCCGAGGCCGAGGGTCCTCTCGCGCATCCCGAGCGTGCCCATCCCCGGCGGGAGCGCCTCCGGGTCGAAGCCGCGCCCGTCGTCGGCGACCTCGGCCCTGACCGTGCCGCCGGAGGAGGTGAGGGCGACGCGCACGTTGCGCGCCCCCGAGTGGCGCCGGACGTTGGTCAGGGACTCCTGCACGACCCGCAAAAGCTCTACCGCGCCCCTATCGGAGAACACTTCGAGGAGCCCGTCCTGTAGGTGGTACTCCAGGGCAAGATCCGGCATCCGGCGGCCGTTGTGCTCCACTAAGGACTCGAAGAGCTGGCGGGCCTCCTGCCCGCCGTGGCGGTAGGCGCGCAGGTCGTAGATCGCCTCGCGCAGCTCCCTGGTGGCGCGGCGGATGGCCTCGGCCCCCTCCTCCAGGTCCTTCTCGACGCCCGTGTCCAGGTACTTTACGCGGGTGACCTCCAACGCCTGGGCGGTGTAGGAGAGGTCCTGGAGGACGCCGTCGTGCAGCTCGCGGGCGATCCGGCCGCGCTCGGCGTCCCGGATCTCGGCGAGGGCCTGCTCGGTGCGCTTGCGCTCGGTGACGTCGCGGGAGTTGACGACGATGCCCCGGATGACCGGGTCTTCGAGCATGTTGACCCCTATGGCCTCGAAGGAACGCCAGTCCCCCTCGTCGTTGCGGACCCGGTACTCGGCGGAGACGCGCCCCCCCGGCTCCCCGGCGAGCTTGGCGAACCGGTCCCCGACCGGCCCGCGGTCCTCGGGGTGCAGGTAGTCGAAGGCGTTGGTGCCCATCCTCTCTTCTACCGTGAAGCCGAGCACGCGCTCCACGGCGGGGCTCTCGTAGAGGATCCGGCCGTCCGCGGCCAGAACCACGATGATGTCCGAGGCGTAGCGCACCAGCGAGCGGAACCGCTCCTCGCTGCGCTTGAGCGCCTCCTCCGCGCGCTTGCGGGCCGTGATGTCGCGCACCGTGGCGCAGATCGCCTGGTGGCCGTTGTAGGAGATGGTGCTCACCCCGACCTCCACCTCCACGACCGTGCCGTCCTTACGCCGATAGCTGCGCTCCCCGATCAGACGCCGCCCCATCTCCAGCGTGCGCCCGATGCTGGCGTCTACGTCCTCCCTGCTGTGGGCCGCGATGTCGTAGAGCCTCAGCCCGCGCAGCTCCTCGGCGGTGTAGCCAAACATCTGCCGGAAGGCCCCGTTGGTCTCCAGCAGAAGCCTGGTGTCCACGTCCATCAGGTAGATGCCTTCAGCGGACTGCTCTACGACCGCCCTGTAGCGCTCCTCGCTGCGCTTGAGGGCCTCTTCGGCCCGCTTCTCCTCCGTCACGTCCAGCATCGTGCCTATAAAACGCACCGCCCGGCCGCCCTCGAAGTAGACCCGACCGCGGGCCTCCGCCCAGCGCTCCTGCCCGTCCGCGAGCCTCACCACCCGGTACTCCCGCTCGAACTCGCCGGCGCCCGCCGGTTCGAGCACCCGTTGGATGGCCCCGTTCGTCTCCTCGCGGTCGTCCGGGTGCAGGGCGCGGAGGAACGTCTCGTAGTCGACCCCGGCGTCCGGCGGGAGGCCGTATATCTGCTTGCACCGCTCGTCCCAGACGAGTTCGCCCGTGACGGGGTCGAAGTCGAAGGTGCCGAGCTGTGTGGCCTCCGTCGCCAGGCGCAGCCGGTCCTCGCTCTCCCTCAGCTCCCCCTCCACCCTCTCGCGCTCGGAGATCTCGCGCTGGGCCTCCTCGTAGAGCCTGGCGTTGTCCACCGCCATCGCCACCCGCCTCACGAGGGTCTCGGCCTGCTCCAGATCGTCCTTGCCGTAGCGCCTGCCCGACGCGGCCGAGGCGAGCGTTATCGCCCCGAGCGTGCGCCCGCGCGCGACCATCGGCACGATCATGTACGACCGGAGGCCGAGCTCCCGGAGCATGGCGAGCTGCCCGGGATCCCCGACGCTCTCGCGCAGGAGCTCGTCGGAGATATCGTCCACCATCTCGGGCTCCCCGGTCCTCAAGACCCGGCGCATCCCGCGGGGCGCGTCCGGCGGGGCCGGGTAACGGCGCCAGAGCTCGTAGGCGAGCGCCACCTTCTCCGGGTCCTCGTGCTCGACGGCCAGCCGGCGGACCGAGCCTGTGTCGTCTACGACGTCCACCGCGCACCAGTCGGCCAGACGGGGCACGGCCAGGCGGGCGAGGCCCACCAGGCGCTCCTCGTAGGAGAGGGGTGCCGCGAGCAACCCGCCCGCCCCGGCCTGGACGCGGAGCGCGTCCTCGGCCCGCCGCTGCTCCGTCACGTCGTTCTGCACCCCTACGAAGCGGACGATGCGGCCGTCCTCGTCGAAGACCGGCGAGACGGTGAGCTCGTTGAAGAAGAGGGCGCCGTCCTTCTTGTAGTTGCGCAGGACGACCTCGCAGGACCTTCCCTCCCGGATCGCCCGCCGCAGCTCGTCCACGGCGGGCTGGTCGCGGTCTGCGCCCTGCAGAAAGCGGCAGTTGCGGCCGACGATCTCCTCCCGGTCGTACCCCGTCATCTTCGTGAAGGCGGGGTTCGCGTAGACGATGGGGTTGTCAGGAAGGTTCGGGTCGGTTACGACGATGCCGTTGGCGCTCGCGGCGATGGCCCGGTCCCGGAGGCGCAGTTCCTCTTCGGCCCGTCGGGCTTCGGTCCTGTCGCGCAGCACCTTGACCACGCCCTTGAGCCTGCCGGCCTCGTCCCGCACGGCGCTCGTGGAACCGTTGGCCCAGAGGCGGCTGCCGTCCCTACGAACGGCCCAGTTCTCCCCGGAGACCGTCTCCCCGGCTAAAGCCGACCGCAGTTCCTGCTCCGGCTTTCCGTCCCGCCGGTCTTCGGGCGTGAAGAACCTGGAGAAGTGTTCGCCCAGGATCTCCTCTTCCGAGTAGCCCAGGATGCGTTCGGCGCCCTCGTTCCAGCCCTCGACGCGACCGTCGGGGGTGAGCATGACGAACGCGTACCCCTTCGCGCCCTGGACGAGCAGGCGGAAGCGCTCCTCGCTGATGTCCGAGCGCCTCCTGGCCGCGTGCATCGCCGCCAGGACCCCGCTGACCAGGACCCCTTCGAGCGCGAAGAGGCCCAGGCGCGCGACCTGCCCGAACCCCTCTATCCGCAGCGAGTAGTAGGGGGCGAGAAAGAAAAAGTCGCTGGCGAGGGCGGCGAGCGCGGTCGCCAGGAGGCCGGCCCGTCCGCCGCCGCCGAGGGCGGCGATCATCACGGCCGAGAAGAAGAGGAGGAACGGGCTGCTCTGCTGGACCAGGGGGTCGATGAGGAACTTCGCCGCCAGCGCCAGCCCGACGGCCAGGACGGCCGCACCGTAGCGACCGGCCCCCGACCTGGCGTGCAACAGGCCTGCCCCGCGACGAGCGGTGCCGGGCGCTTCGTTCCCCAACGGCGACATGCTTCTCCCTTTCCCACTTCGTGGTCGCCCCGCCAGAAGATCTCATCCACGCGAGAAAGGCGCATCCTACAAATGTATGATCTTTGTCTCCGGAGCCGCGGTCAGGAGGTGCTGGCCGCGGGTCCCGCGGCGACGGCGAGCAGGTCGGACAGCTCGACCCGTTCCCTCCTGGAGCGCCCGCCGGCTCCGCAGAAGGTGGAGGCGGGTTCGCCGTCGGGGTAGAGTTCGACCCAGACGGGGACCCGGTCTTCGACCACGCTGGTGAGCCTGCTGCAGATCACCACGTCGGGACGCAGGCGTACGACCTCCCTGTCGAGGTCCGCCGACGTCGCCTCGGACACCTCCGAGTGGGGGAGCGAGAACCTGAAGACGGCCGCGATGCTCTCCCTGTAAGACGCCAGCTCGTTGGCCACCAGTATGCGCCGCGTGGGCCCCATGCCGGGAAGGATAGGCCCGAAGGCCGTCCGGCGCCTCGCGAAAACGGGCGAGCTTCCGCTAACCCCTTTGGGCTAGGCGGGCACGGCCGCGCGGTCGAGGATGGAGAGCAGGTCCTCCAGCTGTATCTCCGCGTACTCCGTGCGGCTCCCGCGCTCGCAGGCCACGGAGCGGGCGCCGTACCCGGGGTAGAGTTCGACCCAGACGGGGACCCGGTCCCGCACCCCGTCCGTCGCGCGGCTGCAGATCGCGACGTCCGGCAGAAAGGCGGGGAGGCGCTCTTCGAGATCCTCCGGCTCCACGACCTCCACGTCGAACTCGGGGCGCAGTTGGCGGAATACGGCGGCGATGCTCTCCCTGTAAGCGCGCGGCTCGTTCGCCAGCAAGACGCGTAACCGGCCGTCTCGGCGGCTCAAAGCCCCTTCTTTCGCCGGTCTCCCCGGCATTCTTCTCGCAGGTTTCGGCAAGGTCTCCATGCTCCCTACCCGGAACATCCCGCCCTCACGTACCGCCGGGCATTCTAGCACGCCGCCGCGGGCCCCCGCCCCGGCGCGCTAGCGGATCTCGACGACGCCGTTGCGGGCGGCGAAGACCAGGGCCTGCAGGCGCGAGTGGACGCCGAGCTTGCCGAGGATGTTCACCATATGGGTCCGCTCCGTCTCGACGGTTATGTGGAGCTTCTGGGCGATATCTTTGCTGTCCAGGCCTTCGGCGAGCGCCTGCAGCACCTCCCTCTCGCGCGGTGTGAGACGGTCTATGGACTTATGCGCCTCCACCTCTTGCTGGCGCTTGCGGCTCACCATGCGCAGCATCTCGATGATCTCGTTGGGCGATAGCAGGGCCTCCCCGGCCTTGAGGCGCCTGACCGCGTCCACGATGTCGCCTATGGCGACGGCCTTGTGCAAGACGCCTGAGGCGCCGGCCTCGACCGCCCGGGCGAAGCGGGCCGGCTCCAGGCTCGCGCTCAAGACCAGCGTGGTGACCCCCGAATCCTTCGCCGCGAGCTCCTCGATCAGGTCGAACCCGTCGCCGTCGGGCAGGGCGAGGTCGCAGACGGCCACGTCCGTGGCGTCCGCCGAGCCGTTCAGAAAGTCGCGCGCCTCGGCCAGCGAGCCCGCCTGGCCCACCACGGCGAACTCTTCCTCCCGCTCGAACATGAAAGCCAGCGCCTGACGGAAAGAGGCGTGGTCTTCCACGAGGAAGATCCGTGTCTCCTCACTGCTCACACCGTTCTCTACGGTCAACGTCTACCCCCGGATCATGGAAGCGCCGATACGGCGACCCCAAAGAGTTTCTCTCAACTATAGTCGGGCCGCCGGGGCTTTACCTACTCATTTTGTACTAGAGAACCCGTTCTCTTGTGGCTCCTCCCGGCCGGCCAGTTGGGAGAAGCGGGACCCGGCAGCGCACGCGCGTGCCCCGGCCGCCGCTAGTGACCTCGACCTCGCCGCCGAGGTCCAGCGCCCGCTGGCGCATGGAGTACTGGCCCATGCCGACCCGCACCTCGCCGGGGTCGAAGCCGTGCCCGTCGTCGCTGACCTCGGCGTAGAAGGCCCCCCCGCCGACGCCGAGCTCGACGCGCACGTGACTGGCGCCCGCGTGGCGGCGGACGTTCGTAAGCGCCTCCTGCACGATGCGCACGATCTCCCGCCCCGGCCGCTCGGGGAGGCTGCGCGGCACCCCGTCGCCGACGACGAACTCCAGCTCGTAACTCCCCCGCGCCATGCGGCGGTTCAGATCCACGAGGTTCTCCACCGAGGAGACGAAAGACCGGCCCAGCGTCTCCTTGAACCGCAGCTCGAAGATCGCCCCGCGCAGCCCTTCGACCGAGCGCCTGAGGGCGTCGGCCGTGTCCTGGAGGGCCGGGTCGTCCCCGCCCGTCACCTGGAGGACCTGTATCTCCTGCAGGGCGTAGACGATGTCCTGGAGGACGCTGTCGTGGAGCTCGCGGGCTATCCGGTTTCGCTCGGCCTCCCTGATGTCCCGTAGGGCACCCTCGGCCCGCTTGCGCTCGGTGACGTCGTGGGCGACGATGCACATGGCCCGATGGCCCTCGTAGGGGATCGCGGAGACGTTGACCTCGACGTCGGCTAAAGTGCCGTCCTTGCGCCGGTAGCGCCTCTCTCCCAGCGAACGGCGGCCCTCCTGCAGGATCCTGTCCGTGTTGGCGTCGATGCTCTCCCTGTCGTGGGCGACGATGTCGTAGAGCGTCAACGCCTTGAGCTCTTCGGGCGCGTAGCCGAGCGAGGCGCCGAGGGCGGCGTTGGCCTCCAGGATCTCCTTGGACGCGACGTCCACCACGAAGATGTTCTCGGTGGCCTGCTCGACCACGCTCCTGTAGAGTTCCTCGCTCTGGCGCAGCGCGTCCTCGGCCCGCCGCCGCTCGGTGATGTCCTCCACCACCCCTATAAAGTACTCGGCCTCCCC
>CAXTDD010000048.1:0-3976 GCA_964242955.1 uncultured Rubrobacteraceae bacterium
GCCGCGCAACGCCGCGGCCCACGCCGTCCCCAGACCGTTTACCCCCCCCCCGACCACCACCACGTCGAAGCCCTGCGCCAGCGAGTTCAACTTGCGCGACCGGTGCGCCTGGGATTCCGTCTGCTCGCCCTTCATCTCGTCTCCTCTAGTATGCCGATGACCCTTGATCCCGAGCCCTCCAACCTCACCGGCGCCGCCCAACGTTCCTCAGGGGTGTCGAGGACCGGGGAGTTGGGATCTGCTCGTGCGTAAGGAGAAGACTACCGGCATCTGTCCCCCGCCGCGATCGGACACGAGGTAGCCGGCCCCGCGCCCACCCCGCCGTCAGCCTCGGGTCACCTTATGTTGTAGAGGGCCCTTGCTTCGTCTTGGGTAGCGATGGGCCTGCCCACGTCGCGCGCGATCTCCTGCGCTTGCTGGAGCAGCTCCAGGTTGGAGGGATTGCGGCCGGGGTCGTAGAACAGCTCCAGGCCCGTCTTGATGTGCCCGCCGAGCTCGATCGCCCGGCGAAGCACGGTCGTGTCGTCCATGGCGCCCTGTCCCCAGATGGAGATGTACCAGGGATGCTTGACCCGGGCTTCTTCTATCATCCACAAGTAGTAGTACAGGCTCTCGAGGCTGGGCTTCATCCCGCACGTCCCTATCGGCTCCAAAGCCGTGAGCCCGTAGTCTCCGATGAGGTAGAAGTCCCACATAGAACCATTGGTGGACATTTGGTTGTTGACGTAGTGCATCGCCAAGCGCGCGTAGCCGGGCTCGTAGATGCCGAAGATCATGGGCATGTCGAAGTCGCGGCACATCCTGATCTGGCCGGCGACCCTATCGTAGTTCCACCCGTACTCGCGGCCGACGATGTACCCTTCATCGTCCAGATGCGTGGAAAAAAGGCTTATGCCCGTGTCTACGCAGGCTATTTTGACTTTTGCGCCCGACCTAAGATGCGGAACGTGCTCCAGTCCGTGTTGGTCTTCGGTCAACCTGAGGTTGTTGCAGGTGGTTGGGTACCACGTGATGTTCGGGTGCTTCTGCAGAACCTTGTCCCAGCTTCTCATGTAGTCTTTATAGGCGTCTTTGCCGAGCAGGTCGAAGCTGGTGTTGTGCGCGTGTATGGCGCAGGCCCCTGCTTCCCAGCAGCGTATAGCATCTTCAGCGATCTCATCATAAGTGATAGGAGTGTTGGGATTCATTTCCTTCGAGCGAACCCCGTTTATGTGGGATTCGATGACTACCGGATAGTCCCAACTTGGCTCCATATCCGCAAACTTGTCCAGGCCGGTAGCCATTCTGTTCTCCTTCCCTCGCCCTCGGTTCCCCAAAAGTATCTTATCCAGGCCGCGGGCCCCGAGCAACCGCGCGATAGACGGTGGACGCATGAAGTTGCCGGGATAAACGCTCGTCGCACGCGTTGGGACCAGGTCGCGCTCTTACGGTTGGTCCGGCTGCGTGAAGCGCGCCAGGACGGGGTAGTGGTCGCTTGGGCAGAGGCCGGAGTGGTCGTCGTGGTCGTGGAGGATGTCGTGCGACAGAACGCGGAGGCGGCGGGAAGGGTCTTTGAGGAGGACCCAGTCGATCCTGCGCGGGTCGCGTTCCGGGTGCCGGTCACGGTAGTCTTCGCCCTCGAACGCGTGGAAGGTGTTGGCGGCTTCGTCGTCCGCGTTGCCGGCCGCGTGGAAGGTGTCGGTGAAGCCGCCATCGGTGAAGATCCTGTAGGTGGGCGTGCCGGGGCGGCAGTTGAAGTCTCCGGTGAGGATGGCGGGGACCTCCTCTCCGAAACGTTCTAGCAGGTTGTCCACCTTTCTGACGATCAGGGCGCTTCCTTCCCTGCGCGCGAGGCCGCTCTTGTGGTCGAGGTGGGTGTTGAGGTGCAGGAGCCGGAGGTCCGTCTCAGCCACGCGGAACAGCGCCCAGTGTGCGGAGCGTGCCACCCTGGTCCCCCAGCTCCGGGAGTGTCTTCGCGGTGTCTTGCTGAGCCAGAAGCCGCCCCGCTCGACGAGTCGCAGGCTCTGCGGCTTATAGAGGATCGCGTTGAAGTCGTGGGGTGGGACGTTTCCGTACCTCGGGCCTTTCAGGATCTCGTATTGGGGCAGGTGCCGGCGGTAGGCGGCGAGGTTGCCGCGCTGGCACTCCTGGAGGCCGACGACGTCCGGCGTGTGGCGCTCTATAGTTGCGACGTTCAGCGCCGCCCGGTTGGGCCAGGCGTCTCTCGTGCCGCGGTCGCGGAACGATCCCCTGAGGTTGAAGCTCATCACCCCGATCGAACGCTCGTCCAACCCGAAACCCCCCGCCGCAGGATTTTCGACAGCACACGCGAGTGTACCCGGCGGTATACCTGAACGGCCAAGGTCCCATCGCCATAGACGCCTCTTAGCCCGGAGAGCGACGGGCGTCGGCCATCCAGCCTTTGGCCGCCCACCCCGGCGAGCGCCGGAAGAGCAGATCCAGAGCCCCGGTAACTCGTCGAACCCGGCCCGCGACGAACGGGGCCCGAGACGGATGCATATATAGCAACTATAGTTGCAGACACGTTCCGCGTGTGCTACGTTGCCGGTAGCAGCGATCGATACAAGCGGTCGAAAGGGGCCAGCGGAGAAGCACCGAGAATTGTCGCCAAGAGTTTCGGCAGCAGAGCGTTTAGTAAGGGCGGCCAGCGGTTGGCGCGTTCTTACGAGGAGGAATCTCCTTGAAGATACCTTATGACACACCGAGGATTCACATGTACACCCGGATCCGCAAGGGTCCGTTCTTCTACGCCCATCAGCGCCACGGGGTCGAGTCTTACACGGTCACCAACCGCCAGTACCACCCCAGGCATTACGACGACATGATCGTCGAGTATTGGAAACTCGTCAACGACGTAACCATGTGGGACGTGGCCGCGGAGCGGCAGGTCGAGATCACCGGCCCGGACGCCTTCGAGTTCACTAACACGCTCACGCCGCGCGACCTGAACAAGTGCTCGGTCAAGCAGTGCAAGTTCGCGCTCAACACCGACGTTGATGGCGGCGTCATCAACAACCCGGTGCTCCTGCATCTGGGCGAGGACCATTTCTGGTTGTCCGTGGCCGACGGTGACGTGCTGCTGTGGGCGAAGGGCGTGGCCGCCGCCTCCGGCCTGGACGTGAAGATCCGGGAGCCCGACGTGGCGCCGGTCCAGATCCAGGGTCCCAAGTCCAGGGACCTCATGGTGGACGTCTTCGGAGAAGGGATCCTGGACCTCAAGTACTACTGGATGGACGAGTACGACCTCGACGGCATGGACGTCGTGGTGTCCCGGACCGGCTACACCGGCGAGGTGGGGTTCGAGATCTACCTCAGGAACGCCAGCCACGACGGTATGAAGTTCTGGGACACGATGCTCGAGGCCGGCAAGCCCCACAACCTCTCGCCGATCGGGCCTTGCCAGATCCGGCGGGTCGAGGCCGGCATCCTCAGCTACGGCTCCGACATAGCGCTGGACAACAACCTGTACAGCGACTACCACTTCCTGAACCCCTTCGAGGTAGACCTGGGATACACGGTGGAGCTGGATCAGGAGGCCGACTTTATCGGCAAGGAGGCGCTGAAGCGCATCGCCGACAGAGGCGTAAGCCGCAAAGTGGTCGGCATAGAGATCGATTGCGATCCGCTGATAGGGTACATAGAGGACTACCTTCAGGTCGTCGAGAACGGCTCGCAGATAGGGCAGGTTTCCTCGGCGTTCTGGTCCCCACGTCTCAAGAAGAACATCGGGTACGCCCTGGTGCCCGTCGAGCGCGCCGAACGCGGGACCGGGCTGACGGTGAGGATGGAGGCCGGCGAGTTCGAGGCCACCGTCGTCGAGAAGCCGTTCATAGACCCGAGGAAGGAGACCGTCAAAGCGGACCTGAAGGCGGGGACGGCCAAATCATACTAGGAACTTATGGTCGGATATTGGCCGGGTTCTTTGCCGATGAGTAGCATCGAGAGCAGGGAGTACCACTTCGACATTCTGGCGCGG
>CAXTDD010000048.1:4076-9484 GCA_964242955.1 uncultured Rubrobacteraceae bacterium
GTCGCCTTCTGGCCGCGCTCGCGAAGATGAACCCGTCGAGCGGTGGTATCGAGGATGGACGGATGGGACGTGCGGACGAGTTCGCCGCCAAGGCCGCCGGCGCCGCTCTCCGTGCGGCGCCCGATCTGGACTTGTACTTCGAGTAAAGGAGCGAAGAATGCGGTTACCCGAGAGAGCCGATTACGTCATAGTGGGCGCCGGCGTGCACGGCCTGAGCACGGCCTGGCACCTGGCAAGAGAACTGAAGGCGCGGGGGCGCGGGTCGGGCGCGGACGTCGTCGTCATAGACAAGACCGGCGTCGGGGCCGGTGCCTCGGGCATCGCCTGCGGCGTGGTCCGCAACAACTACTTCCAGCCCGCGATGCGCGAACTCATGGCCCATTCGGTCTCGGTGTGGGAGTCTGACCCCGAGGCTTTCGCGTACCGCCCCGTGGGCTACGCGCAGATCTCGCCCGAGGTCATGCACGAGGACGTGGTCCAGATCTACAAGGAGCAGCAGGCGATCGGCTACCCCTCGACGCTCGTGGAGGGCGAGGAGGAGAGCCGGGAGTACATGCGGGGTATCTTCTCCGACTGGCGGGCCGAGAACATCACATCGGTCCTGCACGAGCACCGCGGGGGGTACGCGAACAACAAGGCCTCGGTACGGGCCCTGGCCGCCAAGGCTCAGGCCGAGGGCGTGCGGATCCACACCGGGGTCCGGGTCACGGGCCTGGGCCTCGACGGCGGCGCGGTAAGCGCGGTCGAGACGGATCGGGGCAGGGTCGAATGCGGGCACCTCGTCGTGGGCGTGGGGCCCTGGGTCCGGGACATCTGGGCGATGCTGGACCTGCCCGGGAAGATCACGGTCAAGGGTCCCGACGGCGGGCTCCACCACGACCGCGAGATGTGGACGTACTGGTCGCTGCAGGAGGGGGTGCTCGGGGTCGAGCCGAGCTTCCTCACGGACAACGACGGCGGGATGCCGCCGGTGGTCCACGTCGACACCGACGCCCCGCTCTACGACGAGAGCGGCGGGCTCGTCACCGACCAGCTCTGGGGGATCTACTACAAGCCGGATCTCTACTTCAACGGCGTGCAGGGCGGCGCCGCGCCCTACATCGTCGGCCAACCCGCCGACGAGGTCGCCGTGGACCCGTACGGGCCCGAGAGCCCGGACTTCGTTGTGGGGGAGGACTTCGCCCGGATGTGGACCTCGGCGCTGGCGCACTGTCACGGGCGCTTCGAGGGCAAGGGCTACCTGTTCTCCAAAGAGCCCTCGGGCGGGATCGGGTGCTTCACCCCGGACAGCTTTCCCGTCTTCGACACCTTCCGCCAGAACGCCTACGTTATCGCCGACTCAAACCACGGCTACAAGATGATCGGGGTCGGGGCGCTGGTGGCGAAGGAGCTGATGGACGAGCCGCAGGGACTGCTCGAGCCGTTCCGCTTTTCTCGCTACGAGACCGGGGACCTGCACCCCACCAGCAACTCTCCTTTCCCGTGGAGCTGACGCAAGGAGGCTTCGAAGAGTTGGGCGGAGATCGCGGCACCGTTGGCAGAGGAGTCGCCGGGCAGGTCGCGAGAACTGCCCTAACCGTTCCGCCCTCCGGCCACGAAACCGGAAGACCGCACCCTACCTACGATCCGCTTGCCGTAGAGCCAAAAGGAGGAGCTTGATGGATACCAGCGAACAACGGGTCGGCCTGCTCGAACGGCTGGCCGACGGGCCCGTGATCTGCGCCGAGGGGTACCTGTTCGAATTGGAGCGCAGGGGGTACCTTCAGGCCGGGGCGTTCGTGCCCGAGGTCGTGCTGGAGCACCCCGAGGAGGTCAGCCAGCTCCACCGCCAGTTCGTCCACGCGGGCTCGGACGTGGTCGAGGCGTTCACCTACTACGCCCACCGCGAGAAGCTCCGGCTCATCGGCAAGGAGGATGCGCTGGAGCAGATCAACAGCCAGGCCCTCGCCCTTGCCAAGGAGGTGGCCGGGGAGAGCGGCGCGCTCTTTGCCGGGAACATCTGCAACACGAACGTCTATGAGGTCGAAAACGAAGTGGCGGCCCGGCAGGCCAGGGCGATGTTCGAGGAACAGGTGGGATGGGCCGCCGAGGCCGGGGTGGACTTCGTCATCGGGGAGACGTTCAGCTACGCCGAGGAAGCCCTGATCGGCCTTGAGGTCATCAAACAGTTCGAACTGCCCGCCGTGATCACGCTCGCCTTCCACCAGGCGCCGGATACCCGGGAGGGGTGGTCTGCGGCCGAGTCCTGCCAGCGCCTGGCGGACGCCGGGGCTGACGTCGTCGGGCTGAACTGCATCCGGGGTCCCAAGACCATGATGCCGCTCCTGGAGGAGATCGTGCCGGCGGTAAACGTGCCGGTGGCGGCTCTGCCGGTTCCCTACCGCACCCACCCTGGGGAGCCAAGCTTCCAATCCCTGCGCGACCCCGACCACGAGGAGCCGTCAAAGATACCGTTCCCGACGGCGCTCGACCCGTTCACCTGCAACCGCTACGAGATCTCGGACTTCACCCGCGAGGCTTACGACCTGGGAGTGCGCTACTTCGGCATCTGCTGCGGCGCGGCCCCGCACCACATCCGAAGCATGGCCGAGGCCCTGGGCCGCACGCCGCCCGCGAGCCGCTACTCCGAGGATATGTCCAAGCACGTCTTCCTCGGCTCGGACCCGACCCTGCGACGGCAGAACGTAGAGTACAGGAGCCAGTTGTAACGGGCTCCACCGGACATGCGACTCCTACTTGCGTAGCACGACAAAGCACCCGTAGCGGGCGGCTCTGCTCGCCGCGGCGTAGAGGAGGGGTGCGTATACAGCAACCTCGATTGCGGGACGATTTGATGTATGTGATACTTGTGTAGATGGTGGGAGAGAGCGAAGCGAACCTTCGAAAAGAACTTGCCATATTGATAGTTCTTGGCGGCGAGGAGGCGGTTGAGGACGGGGGTTTGGGGGTTGTGCGGGTCGCTGATCTTATCGGGCGGGAGAAGAGTCAGGTGTCGCGGACGCTAAAGGCGCTCGCCGAGAGCGGGCTCGTCGATCGTGATCCGTCGACGCTCCACTACCGCCTGGGTTGGAGGTTCTTCGCGCTGGCGGCTCGGGCGGGCGAGCAAAGGTTGCTCAAGGTTGCTCCTCCGTTGCTCGAGCGGCTCGAGAAGAGCCTCGGCGAGACGGTCCATCTGTCCGTTCTCCAGGGAACCGAGGTTCTGACGGTACTCTCCAGGTCTCCTCCCCACGCCGTCAAAGCGGATGGCTGGGCCGGCCGAACGGTTCCCGTCTACTGCACTTCATCCGGACGGGTGCTTCTGTTCGACCACGACCACGAGGCTCTCTCTGATCTCCTCTCCGGCGTCGAGTTCCGCAGGCTGAGGCCCGGCACGGTGCGCAACGTCGAGGAGTTGCACGCGAGACTCGGGGTCGCGCGCGAGAGAGGTTATGCCCTGGTAGACGAGGAGTTCGAGTTTGGCCTGGTTGGCGCGGCGGCGCCGGTCAGGGACTTCAAGGGCCATCTCGTCGCGGCGCTCAACGTCTCGGCGCCGAAGTTCCGTCTCGGCGATCGGCTGGAATCCGCGGGGCAAGAAGTCAAGAGGACCGCGGACGAACTCTCCGCCCTGCTCGGCTGGTCCTCCGATCCTCGGCTCGGCGCCGATTCTTCCGGGGCGTCCTGATGCGCCGCGGCCGGTCAGCGGGCAATGCCAACGAGAGCCCGTCTGATCCTGAAGATCAAAAGAGAGCGTGTCGATTACACCCGCCAAAGAGAGGATCGTCATGAGGTTCGCAAGATCGATTGACCTACGCCTGCTCGGGCTCGTAGTCGTCCTGTCGGTCGTTGCCGCGGGTTGCGGCGGCACCGGCAGCGAAGGGTCCGGCGGCGGTAACCAGGGCGGGGGCGAAACCGGCAAGGTCGACCTCTCCGGCGCCGAGATAACCGTCGGCTCCAAGGAGTTCACCGAGCAGTTGGTCCTCGGCCAGATCGCCGTCCAGGCCCTCGAGGCCGCCGGGGCGACGGTCGAAGACCGGACCGGCCTGGCCTCGACGGACGCGGCCCGCAACGCGCTGGAGTCTGGGGAGATCGACACGTACTGGGAGTACACGGGGACCGGCTGGATCGAACTCCTGGGCCACGACGACCCCATCCCGGACGCCCAGAAGCAGTACCAGGCCGTCGCCGAGGAGGACCTGAAGGAAAATCAGATCCGGTGGCTCTCCCGCGCCCCGGCCAACAACGTCTTCGCCATAGCCGTGCGCAGCGAGGCCGCCGGAATACTTGGGACCGAGAGCCTCTCGTCGCTGGCCGTGCTCTCCGAGGTGCGCCCGGAGGACGTGACCTTGTGCGCCGCTAACGAATTCCTCAACCGCGACGACGGCCTGCCGGGGATGGAGGAAGCTTACGATTTCGAGATCCCGGACGAGAACATCGTCAAGACGGAACTTGGCGAAGAGATCCACCAGGCCGTCGATGAGGGCGAGGAGTGCAACTACGGCGAGGTGTTCGCGACCGACGGACGCATAAAGACGCTCGACCTGACGCTCCTCGAGGACGACGAGCAGTTCTTCCCGACCTACAACCCCTCTCCCACCGTCCGCAAGGAGGTTATGGACGAGTACCCCGAGATCGCGGACGTCTTCACCCCCATCTCCACGAAACTGGACAACGGGACCTTGCAGGGGCTGAACGCGGCCGTGGACGTGGACGGGGAGTCCCCGGAAGACGTAGCCAGACAGTTCTTGAGGGAGAACGCGCTCCTCTGACTCTAGTAGAGGAAGCGCCCTAAGGTGTGAAGAGTCTCAGAAGGGCCAGATAGGAGGAAGGATGGACAGGGAGCAGAGCAACCCGTTTCACGGGCTTATAGATTCGATAAGCGAGTGGAACCGGATGCGGGAGTTGGGGTCGAGGAGGATCGGCTCCGAAACCGGGCACGAGGAGCAGCCGAGGACCCATGCTACCGCCTGGGCCCCCTCCTGCGACGTGTTCGCCAAAGGCGGAAACCTCGTGGTCAGGGTCTCGCTCTCGGGCGTGTACCCGGAGGACGTGGAGATCACCCTCTCCAACGGCGTGCTGACCGTCTCCGGGGAACGCAGGAGCGAGCTGGAAGACGAAGAGGAAGAGACGTTCTATGTCAGGGAGCGCTACTACGGTGCTTTCCGGCGGAACTGGACTTTGCCCGCGGGCATAGACGAGGACGACGTAAGCGCACACTTCGAGAACGGTCTGTTGCAGATCACCGTCCGGGGTGGTGCCGCCGCTCCGTCGCCCCGGCGCATCGAGATCGGAACCAGGCCGAGTTAGGCGGGACGAGGGCCGACACGGGCGTCGCGACCAACGCAAGGAAAAGAGGCCTCCCGCTCACCCGGGAGGCCTCCGAAGGTACGGGCGGCCCGGCTTGTTTGCTAGGTGCGGTGTTGCCCGCGTTC
>CAXTDD010000049.1:0-9428 GCA_964242955.1 uncultured Rubrobacteraceae bacterium
TTCTCCGTGAAGAAGATGCTCACCATCGAGCCGACCCGGTTGACGGTGTGCGGGACCTCCCCCTGCGAGGCCGCGGCCTCCATGCCGCTCTGCCAGCGCGCGCCGAGCTCTTCCAGGCGTTCCTGGACTTCCGGCTCAAGGGCCTTCTTTAGCGTGGCGAGGCCCGCGGCCATCGCCAGCGGGTTGCCCGAGAGAGTGCCGGCCTGATAGACGGGGCCGGACGGGGCGACCAGCTCCATGAAGGCGTGCTTTCCGCCGTAGGCGCCGACCGGCAGCCCGCCGCCGATGATCTTGCCCAGGCACGTCATGTCCGGCACGACGCCGTAGCGCTCCTGCGCCCCGCCCCGGGCCACCCTGAACCCGCTCATCACCTCGTCGAAGATCAGGACGATCCCGTACCGCTCGGTCAACTCCCGCAGACCTTCGAGGTAGCCTTCGGCCGGCGGCACGCAGCCCATGTTGCCGGCGACGGGCTCCAGGATGACGGCGGCGAACTCCTCGCCTTCCCGCTCGAGGAGGTCCCGCACGGCCTCCAGGTCGTTGTGCGGCAACACGGCGGTGTCTTTCGCGGCGCCCTTCGTGACGCCGGGGCTGTCCGGGAGGCCCAAAGTGGCGACGCCGGAGCCGGCGGAGACGAGCAGGGCGTCGCCGTGGCCGTGGTAGTTGCCGTCGAACTTCAGGATGCGTTCGCGCTTCGTGTAACCGCGCGCGACCCTGATGGCGCTCATCGTCGCCTCGGTGCCGGAGTTGGTCATCCTGACCATCTCGATAGAGGGGACGGCGTCGCACACCAGCTCGGCGAGATCCAGCTCAAGCTCCGTGGGAGCGCCGAAGGTGGTCCCCTTGCGGGCCGTGCGTTCTACGGCCTCGATCACGTCGGGGTAAGCGTGCCCGAGGACGAGCGGTCCGTAGCTCATCACGTAATCGACGTATGGGTTACCGTCCACGTCGAAGATGGTCGAACCTTCGCCCCGTTCCATGAACAGCGGATCGCCGCCGACCGAACGGAAGGCCCGCACGGGGCTGTTGACGCCGCCGGGCAGGCGTTTGACGGCCCGCCCCATGAGCCGGGCCGAACGGTCCATCGTCAATAAAGTCCTTGCATCCAGGCTCTCGCCGCTACCCTGCAAAACGCGCGAACCCCCTTGTAAGCGCCTGATAAAAGTCTATTACTCCCGGCCCTCGCCGGTGGTGACAGAGCTTACCCGATATTGGGAACCGGCGGCCCGCCCTTCACCGGGTCCTCAGCGTCTCCCCCCTATCCGAAGCCCGGCGAAGACCAGCGTCCCACCGACGGCGAGCAGGACCGCGCCCACGACCGCCCAGAATGCCTGTCCGGTCATGAAGCTGCCCGGCAGGACGCCGACGCCCTGCAACAGCCAGACGCCGCCCATGAGGGCGATCAATCCTCCCACCACCAGTAGCACGTAGCGCATCCGGGTCAGCCTCCGCACCGCTCCAGCCACGCGCACCACTCGTCTATCCCCTGCCCGGTGGCGGCGCTGGTGAGAATGCGTTCGACGCCGGGGTTCACAGCGTCCAGGTTTCGCAGGAACTTCTCCAGGTCGAAGTGGAGGTGCGGGAGGAGGTCCAGCTTGTTTACGAGGACCAGGTCGGCCGAGCGGAACATCAGGGGGTACTTGAGGGGCTTCTCTTCGCCCTCCGTGATCGCGTACACCATCACCCGGACGTCCTCCCCCACCTTGAACTCCGCCGGACAGACCAGGTTTCCGACGTTCTCTATGACGAGCACGTCGATGTCGTGCAGCGGGAGCTCGGCGAGGCCCGAGCGGACCATGTTCGCGTCCAGGTGGCACTCGCCACCGAAGCCCGCGTCGGTGTTGACCTGCACAATCGGGGAGTGAAAGCGCGCCAGCCGGTCGGCGTCAAGCGTCGTCTGCACATCGCCTTCCAGCACCCCGATCCGGACCTTCCCCAGCGTCTTATCGAGGGTGTGCTCCAGCAGCGCGGTCTTGCCGGCGCCGGGCGAGCTCATCATGTTCACGACGAAGTTGCCGGCGTGGTCGAACGCCTGTCGGTTGGCCTGGGCGAGCGCGTCGTTGGCGTCGAGAACGCCTTCGAGGACTACTTTTTTGACGGCGGTGCGGTGCATGTTGGGCCTCCCTTCGGTCGGCGCTTATCAGCTAGTCAGCACTTCAGCTTGTCAGCTTTTCGTTGTCTTGCTCTTCCATCTCCAACGATTCGACGTAGAGTTCTTCTCCCTGTGTGACTTCCAGGTTCAGGCCTTCGCAGGCTTTGCATTGTAGGGGGAAGGTCCTGAGGCGGCTTGTGGCGCCGCAATCCCGGCATCGGCCGGCGGCGGGGACTTCTTCGAGGGCCAGTTCCGCTCCTTCTACGGGCGTTCCTTGCGCCACGAGGTCGAAGCTGAAGGAGAGCGCTGAAGGGACTACCTGACGGAGGTGGCCGACCTTGCAGTGGACCTTCGTTACCTTGCGCCCTTCGGCGTGGCGGGCGGCGATATCCACTACGTGGCCGGCTATGGCTAGCTCGTGCACGGGTTAGCCGGGCTCCTTTAGCAGGCCGTCTACCAGGCGACGCAGCGTATGGTAGATGGAGGCCTGGACCTCCTGGATGCGCGGGATGTAGTCCGAGCGGACGACGATGGTGTGGTCGGCCAGTCCTTCGGCGAGGATGCGGCCCCCGTCGTAGCCCAGGATGGCGACGGTGAGGAGGCCGCGTTTGCGGGCCTCCGCTAGGGCCGAAAGCACGTTCTTCGAGCCGCCGCTGGTCGAGAAGGCGACCGCCACGTCTTCCGGCCTGGCGTGGGCGATAAGCTGGCGGGCGAAGACGGCCTCCGGGCCGATGTCGTTGGCGATGGCCGTGACGTTCGCCGGCTCGGAGGAGAGCGAGACGGCAGGCACGGGGCGCATCCCGGGCGGCGGGTCTACGCAGTCGGCGACCAGGTCGTTGGCGTCCGTGGCCGAACCCCCGTTGCCGAGGGCGACGACCTTGCCTCCAGCGCGCAGGCGGGCCGAGATCCCGACCGCGGCAGCAGAGATCTCTTCAGCCTCCGTCTCTGCCGCGAGGGCCCGTAGCCGGTTCGTCTCCCCCATCTTTTGGAGCATCGAGCCCTGCACCTCTCCCACAATCGCTTCGAGCCGCTGCTCCCCCTTGCCCAAAAACGGGTAGAGAAACGACGAGTTGCCGACGTCGTGGCCCTGCTCGCGGTGCTCGAAGAAAACGTGGACCGTCTCCCAGAGTACGTGGTAGAGGACCTCGAAGACCTCCTGGACGATGAACGGGTCCTCGTCCGGCGGGGCGAACGGGTACTCCCCCGCCTCCCCAGTCAGGGCGAACGTCATGGTCCCCGCCTCCCGCGCCGCCGCCAGCGCCCGCTCGACCGCCTCATCAGGTCCGGGAGACGCGAAGCCCATCACCATGTCCTCCGGCCGCATCAGGACCGGCAGACGCTTGTCGAAGTCCGGGCCCACGTCCAGGGCCGGCAGGGCGCGCTTGCCCACGATCACCGGGTGCACGAACTCCACCGAGACGTGCTCAGCGTCAGTGGCGGCCGGGCCATTGCCGAAAGCCAGCAGTCTTCCCCCGGCCAGGAAGCGCCGGGACATCTCGTGGCAGGTCTCGGCTAGCCTCGGCGCCTCGGTTCCAAAGAAAGCTTCAAAGATGTCGTTTCGTCGGAGAAACCCTTCCCCGATCCGGGCGACCAGGGACGTTGGGTCGGCCTGCCGGTTCTCTCTCATGAGATCCAGGTCCCCACCCGGCTACTCTCGGTCCAGGAGCCGCCGGCTTTAGCGAACAGCCTGTAACCGCCGGAGCCAACATTCCAGTCGAACTGCTGCCCCGCGTAGAGCAAGGCCTGCGTAACGTCCGGGTCCAGCCCGACCCGCGAGAACCTTAGCGTGCCGTCCGACTCGGGAAAGGTCCTGCGGAAACGTTCCCACCCCTCACCGTCCCGGAAGACGTGGTGGAACTCGCGGTCGTCCACGCAGACCAGCCGTCCTTCCGGGTCTAGATCCGGCCGGACCGGGTGCCGCTCGCGATTCTTCGCTAGAAAATCTCCCAGGGTGTCCTCGCCCAGACCTTCGAGGTTCTGGCGCAGGTAGGAACCCATGCGTTCATCATCGACTTCGCCCCGCAACCCACTAACGGTCGAAGAACGGACCACCTGACCGGCACGAACGTAAAGGAGGTCCAGGCAAACCTCCAGGACTTCCCGTTCGTCGGAGATGGTTCCGAACAACTCCGAAGCTCCGTTCTCCAGTTTCTTTCTCGCCGGTCCACTAAAGCGTCTGCTCAATAGAGCGCTCACACGCGAACCTCTACCAACTCCTCCGTGATCGGCGACGGAATCGGATCGTCGTGTGCCTCCAGGCTCTCGATGTACGCCGTGATAGCCTCCCGGATGTTTTCGACCGCTACTTCTCTGGTCTGACCCTGCGAGATACAACCGGGCAGGACAGGAACTTCCGCCACGTATACACCGTCTTCGACCTGCGCGATCACCACCCGGTACTTCATCCCTCTGTCCCTTCCCTCATCCGAGGATTATACCTGTGGCGCAGCATAGCCACCTCACAGATATGGCGACCAGCGAACAATCGTCTCCGCTTCTATTGTGACTCTTCCGCCGCCAGCCGTGCGGCTAGTTCAAGAGGCTGATTTTCGCTTCGCAGATCGTCCACGAGCCGAAGACTCCTCAGAATATCGTCATCGAGTTCCTCGCGATGATCCCAATAGTAAGCGAGCGCCGAATGGATCATCCCTAGCGTCAGGTAAGGATGTTGAAAGTGCGACTCTTCGGGGCTCCACCTGTATGCCCGCTGCTCGACGACCAACTCGATCACCTTCATCGTCGTGCCGGCGATGCTCGGAATGAGATCCTGATCCAGCACGACGTGTTCGTAACGTGTCTCCACAACCCCTCCGAAGGCTGGAGTTTGCCGATCTTCGGGGCGACGTTCAGGGATGAGATGCCGACAACAGGGCTCTTTCCACGGTTTGCGGCAACTCGACGGGATGAAAGCGACCCGCCGAGAAAGCGTAGTCCTCTCCGCTCTCATCCACGACCCTGATATAACCGTGCGACGCCGCTTCCGCATCGGGTATGACCCGGTACAACTTGCCGACTTCGAGCGAAGCCTCATAGCCCTCATTGTCGAGACACACCGCGAAGTGTACTGCCTGGTTCTTGTCGCTCATCACCTGTCCAGAAAAGGTAGCTTCAGCTTGAACTCTCTCTTGCCGATACCGTGCGCCTCGTACCAGTGTACTTCAGCCAAACGCACCGCGCCGTCCACGAGGCGTACCGTAGCAACGCCTTTCAGCTTGCGCCAACGGCCTCTGCCGTACCGCTTATGCAGACGCGTCCGATCACGAACTCCAGCACCAACTGCGATCGTTTCGATGTCGGAGATCTCACCAATGATCTCGAAGTCCATGACGTTAGAGCCTGCCAAGCGTAACTGAAAGACGCGAGTGGGCCACCCTCTAAATCAGTCTGCGGCGCTGTTTGGCACTAGATTCAATGGATCTCAAGTATCTGTTCTGATCTTTCGCAGGAGACCGTCAGCAAATTGTCTGCCGAAAGGCATTAATCGACCTCCGTCAAGCTCAATTAATCCAGACCGCACCAAGTCTATTTTTCCCCATCGCCTGTTTGATGATTCGCCATCGGCGAGCCTAATCAAGTGTGCAACGTCCGACGTCGATAGACCATAGCTCTGCATTATGAATTCTGCGGCGTTCTCGCTAACGGCTTGGGCTTCGGATTTGCGGCCCTCTAGTTCCAATGCCGTTACTTTGTCAGCCGTCTGTTCAGCATACTCCTGTAGCGAAACCTCAAAAGAAACGCCGCCGATCTGACCTCCGAGATTGGTAAATCGATCAATGAGGCGCTGTATGTTCGAGCGGAACAACAGCGCGCAACCAAGAACCGTAGCCGGCCAGATTACGATATCAAGGGTTCTGTTAATGAGGGTAAGTATTTCTAAGGCGGTCATATTGGTCCTGAGAGACAATCATGTTATCTAAGGATAGATACGATTCTATGTTTTGCTCAACGAAGGCTCCGAACACCGCAGTTTCGAAATCTGCGCCGATCTGAACGTTGAGGTCGAAATCGTTCTTATAGAAGCTCTGGATTGCATCTCCACGCGGATCGATCTCTCCCACCACTAATGGTCCAGCAACATGGAACTGCGAGGAGAATCCACCGGGCCCATAGTACCCTGGCAGTGAATATCGGAATCTCAATCCATTCTTATTGGCAAGGCACTCAGTCCAGAATCCTCGGCGTTCCAACTCAATTTTGATTAACTCTAGTATTTCTCGGATCTTGCCAAGGTTGTTCTCGTAAGAAGATTGCTCTTCTTTCGCAATGTATTCGCGCTCATCCTCTGCTAGCCGACAAGAAGAGCTAACCTCCAATGCCTTATCCACTCGCTCCCAGAAGCTTTCATCAACCATCGGCACCGTCCTCAGCCCTAGAGCATTACTAGCAAACAGCTCGTGAAGCCAACCTATTTTACATATCTCTGCTCCTTGGCTTTGTGCATGACTGTATTAGCCGCGTGAGCCATTTGTCTAGCAGATCCGGGACAGCGGACCGCCTACAAGCATGTCGATTATCCGAGAGCCGCCGAACCGGATGTGCATAAGGACCATGCGGTCGAGTTCCTCACGCATCTTGTCGGTGATAGCCACCATATCCTCTACGAAACCTTCCGTTCGAGCCTCTCGGCGATCCAGAACTTGATAATGGATTGACGGGTAACTCCGAGACACTTGGCCTCGCGGTCGAGCGATTGGATGATCCACGAGGGAAAATCGACGTTGACGCGTCGCTGTTCCTGCGCGGGCCTGCGGGCCTTCGACAGGTCGAGATCCGCTGTGACGTCCTTGCCTTCGTCGAACCTGCGGTCGAACTCGCTAGCTTTCATGGATTGCCACCTCCTCGATACGAGACCGGCGGACGGAGATGAGCCGGCGCGCAATGCCTTACAGAGTAATCACTGTGTTACCTAAATACCATACACAACCCGGTTGAGCTTTGAAACCAAGTTGACAGTAAACTCGCGGCAATCGCTAGCATATTTGGGCTGCATCGGCCGAGGCTCACCGCCTGCTTCTCTGTCACCCTCATGAGCAATTTGGTTTCGTCTCTTCGCGTAGTTGGCCAAAGTACGCTTTATGTCGTCGGAAGCTGTTCTTGGGCCAGGCCAAATATCAGCGACGTTGTCGAAAATTGCCGGATACCCAATTAGCTTGTAAGCAGCTATGATCTTCTCCGGCGCTTGGTATGATAGGAAGGATAACGTTTCCTCTTTCAGCCTATTGCCAAGCTCGGCGACAGAGTCATGTGATCTTAGAATCGGAAGCACTTTACTAAAACTTGTGCCATTCTTGACCGGCATAACTGATGCGAGCATGTCGCAAAGTGGTTCCGGCACCGGGTGCTGTCGCATGACAGATGGAATGCGGTCGTATAGCACTGCGTGAACGTACGAATCTAACGCAGACAGGCAAGCAACCACCGCCGATCTCGGTAACCAAAGCAAATCCGTATTTCCTGCATCGAGGCGCCCCCTCGCGCCAAGGCCTCTATGCTTTCGCAGTTCACCGTACATGCTGACAAGCTGATCAGCTGCTGCAACGCTGCTCTGGAACTGAGAATAGATACTCACGGCCCAAGAAACCTCTCACACTCATGTGCGAAACGCTCCGGTGCAGGCACATGTTTCCTCGCACTATCACTGACTGCATCCAGATCACGAAATCGAGCCTGCGACTTCTCTAGCATATCCTCGGCAACGGGTCGCCAACGAGCATGTCGATCATACGGGTGCCGCCGAACTGGGTGTGCATGAGGACCATACGCGCGGGCTCTTCGCGAACCTCACCGATGATAGACGCTTCTTCGCCACCTTCGATACTCTGAAGCGCTTCCAGCGCGGTATCAGCGGCGTCCGGGGCAACGACTGCTAGAAGTTTGCCTTCGTTTGCGACGTAGAGGGGGTCTATGCCCAGGATCTCGCACGCCCCGTTGACGACGTCCTTTATGGGTATCCTGTCCTCCCAGAGCGCCACGCCGCAGCCGGAGTCGCGGGCGAGCTCGTTTAGCACGGTCCCGACCCCACCGCGCGTCGGGTCGCGCATGAAGCGTAGCGCGGGACCCGCGACGCCCTTCAACGCATCGACCATCGGGGTCAGCGCTCTCGTGTCGGACGGGACTTCGGCTTCGAGTTCGAGGTCGCCGCGCGCGATCAGGATGGCCGCCCCATGGTCCCCCAGGGTCCCGGAACAGAGGATCTTGTCCCCAGGCCGCACGGACGCGGAGGACAGGTTCAACTCCGGGTCAGCCACCCCGACCCCCGTGGTGATGACGTAGAGCCCGTCGCCCTTGCCGCGCTCGACCACTTTGGTGTCGCCGGTGGCGATGGGGACACCGGCCCGTTCGGCGGCCAGGCCCATCGCCTCGACCTCGCGCGCCAGAACCTCGGTCTCCAGGCCCTCCTCGACGATCAAGGCCGCAGAGAGGCCTAGCGGGGTGGCCCCCGAAACGGCGAGGTCGTTGACGGTGCCGTTGACGGCGAGCTCCCCGATGGAGCCGCCGGGGAAGACGAGCGGACGCACGACATAGGAGTCGGTGGTGAAAGCGAGATGCGTGTCTCCGAAGGGTAGCAGGGCGGCGTCAGAGAGTGGGGCGAGCGCGGGGTTCTCCAGGGCCGGAAAGATGAGACCCTCGATGAGCTTGTGGGTGGCCTTGCCGCCGGCGCCGTGGCTCATGTCTATGCGCGGGGCGTCGAACCGGGGCGGGCGGCGACGCGGTTGCACGAGGTCGGTCTTGAAGCCCGAGCCCGGGTTGTTCTGCCCGTTCAATTCTTGGAGCCTATCTCGACCTTTTCGTGGGACTTGCGGCCGAAGTTGTAGTAGGCGGCGCAAGCACCCTCGGATGAAACCATGAGCGCGCCGAGCGGACGCTCCGGCGTGCAGGCGGTGCCGAAGACTTTGCATTCGGGGGGCTTGAGGACGCCTTTTAGGACCTCGCCGCACTGGCAGGCCTTCGGGTCCGCGACGCGCACGCCGGGCACGGAGAACCGCAGCTCGGCATCGTAGTCGGCGTACTCCTCGGACAGCTTCAATGCCGACTGGGCGATGAAACCTAAACCCCGCCACTCGAAGTACGGGCGGAGTTCGAAGACCTCGGACATGCTGCGGAGGGCCGCGAGGTTGCCCTCCCAGGGGACTATGCGGCTGTACTGGTTCTCGACCTCGCACCGGCCGTCCCTGAGCTGGTGCATGAGCATCAGGACGGATTGCAAAAGGTCCAGCGGCTCGAACCCGGCGACCACGCAGGGCTTGCCGTAGTCTTCGGGCATAAACTCGTAGGGGCGGCAGCCGATGACCGTGGAGACGTGCCCGGGGCCGACGAAGGCGTCGAGCCTGAGGTC
>CAXTDD010000050.1:0-9394 GCA_964242955.1 uncultured Rubrobacteraceae bacterium
CCAACACCGGCGACAACACCCCGGCCGTCGTCTACCACGAGCCCGTCCCCGGCGACGGCCTGAAGCTCACGATGCTCGTCAAAGGCGCCGGCTGCGACAACATGAGCGCCCTCAAGATGCTCACCCCAGCCGAAGGCGTAGAAGCCATGAAAGACTTCGTCGTCGAGACCATCGAGAGGGCCGGCCCGAACGCCAGCCCGCCCCTCACCGTCGGCGTCGGCATCGGGGGCCCCTTCGAGAAGGCGGCGCTGCTCGCAAAGAAGGCGTTGACCCGTCCATCCGGCGAGCCGAACCCGGATCCAGAGCTGGCGGGGCTGGAAGAAGGACTGCTCGGCAGGATCAACGCGACGGGCATAGGCCCGGCCGGCTACGGCGGCACGCAGACCGCCCTGGCCGTCCACGTCGAGAGTTTCCCCACCCACATCGCGGCCTTCCCCGTCGCCGTCAACCTCGACTGCCACTCCCACCGCACCGCCTCGGTCGAGCTGTGAGCAAAGAACCCACCCGTCTCGAAACCCCACTGACGAGGGAGGGCAACGACGCGCTCCGGACCGGCGACGTCGTCCTGCTCTCCGGCGTCCTATTCACCGCCCGCGACGCGGCCCACGCCAGGATGAAGGAGGCCATCGAGAACGAGGAGCCGCTCCCGTTCGATGTGGAAGGCCAGGTCGTCTACTTTACCGGCCCGGCGCCCGCCAGGCCCGGCCAGGCGCTTGGTCCGGCCGGGCCGACCACGGCCTCCAGGATGGACCCTTACTCGCCGCTCCTGATCGAACGCGGCCTGAAGGGCATGGTCGGCAAGGGCGTCCGCTCCGAGGCTGTCCTCAGCTCCATGCGCGATCACGGCTGCGTCTACTTCGGGGCCGTCGAGGGCACGGCGGCGCTCCTGGCCGACCGCGTGAAGGAGGCGGAAGTAATCGCCTACGAGGACCTCGGCGCCGAGGCCGTCAGGCGGCTCGTCGTGGAGGACTTCCCCGTGGTCGTCGTCAACGACCTGCGCGGCGGAGACCTCTACCGCGAAGGTCGGGAGCGGTGGCGACGTCACCTAATCTGAGGCAGGTTGGAAGGTCTTGGGTCGGTGTGGCGTCTGAGCGGGCTATGACCCTATCTCTTGCCACGGACGGGCCTCTACAAATCGGGAAAGGTGTCGAGGATTCGTGGTTGCCACGATCACCCTATCACCATTCTTCTCCAATGCCCGCGACTGCGAGGCCAGTATCACATCTACGTCCAACTCTCGCTCTGTACCGGTGGGCAAGCCTCGTTTTCGGGCTTCCGCCCAGAGTCGCGCAGCGGTGAGCATGACTTCCGTGGTCAATGGCTCGTAACCGAAGACTCGTTTGAAGTCGTCGAGGCGTTCCACCTGCCTGGAGGCGTCGCGGCGCAGGAGTGCACGCCGATGCTCGTAGTCCACGATCTCCGGCAAGCGTGGGTACATCTGGGCGTCAAGGAGCCCAATAAGCCACTCCCTGATCGGCACTCGCTTGTTCGATTCGGGGTGGGTGATCTCCCCCACAGGCCCGGAATCCAGGAGAACTACATGAGCCACCTATGGGGACTCGTGAAAGAGCTTGCCGTGAGGCGGCCTCTCAACGTCGAGGTCGCGCATGAACTCATCCCACGTAACCTCGCCCCTGTAGCCTGCCTCCTCCTCGGCCACCCATTCTCCGAACAGCTCGCGAGCCTCCGCAGCAATGGAAGTTGTGCTTCTTTGATTCTTGGTCTTATCTGCTTGTAGCGTCGAACTGTCGAGGATCCTCAGATTCTCTCGTACCATCCGAGTAAATTGGTGCTCCCTTCCAAAGACCCTCTCACTTGCGTTCAGTGCGCGGACAACGTAGGGACGCGCCTCGTTGTAGCGACCTTGCATCTGCAGCAGGACGGCAAGATGGTGCAGACTCGTTGCAGTGCTAGGGTGATCCTCTCCCAGGATACTCTGGAAGGTGGACAAGGCTCGCTCCTGGTGGGGCAATGCTTCGGCGACGTAACCCAGACTTCTCAGCAGATTGGCGAGGTTGTTCTCACTGGCAGCGGTGTCGGGGTGCTCCTGTCCGAAGGTTTGCTGGCGAATGTGCAGCGAACGTTCGTAGAGCGGACGCGCCTCCTCGTAAAGGGCTTGCGCACTGAGCACGTTGGCGAGATTGTCGAGGGCGCCCGCTGTGGCAGGATGAGCTTCTCCGAGCGTGGCTTCGAAGATCCTCACGGCCCGCTCCAAGAGGGGACGCGCCTCTTGGTAACGGCCCTGGTGCCACAGCACGGTTGCCACGTTGCCGAGGGATTGGGCCGTTTGAGGATCACCTTCTCCTAACGTCTTCTCGCTGATTGCCAAGGCGTCTCGCAAGTAAGGCCAAGCCTCGTCGTAACGCTCAAGATCCAGCATCAACGAGCCCATGTTGTGGAGACTCTCTACCGTGTCGCGGTGCTCTAGTCCCAGGGCGTTCGTGCGTATTTCGAGCGCTCGCTCGTAGAGCGGGACCACCTCGTCAAAGCGACCCATGTCCCTCAACAGTACGCCGATGTTGTTGAGCGTCGAGGCTACATCTATATGGTCGCGTCCGAGCTCCCTCTGCTGGTCCGCAAGGACCTCCTCGTAGACACTCAAGGCGCCTTCGGGGTCGCCTGCCCAGTTCATAGCCACCCCGAGGTCGTTACGCTGCCGCATGGTGACCCAGTCCGTGGCACCAAGGCGCTCGGAGTTGAACCTCACGACGCTCTCCAGGAGGGGCACGGCTTCGGCGTAAGACCCCAATCTCAAGAGAGCGGAGCCTAGCGCGAAGCGCGCCTGGTACGCTGTCTCGTCCTGCCGGTCTGCGAGAGTCCCCGTCACGTATCTCAGGTGAGGGAGCAGGGCTGTCAGCTTGGCCGACCGATTGTCCCTGGCAGCGTTCATCGCCTCGTTCGCTACCACCCGCACGACGTCCGCTTGTGCCTCCGCATCTTCGACCTCGCGACGCGCGAAGGAGGCGACCAGGCGGTGCATCCGCACTAACCCGGCCTCAGACTCCCCCACGAGGCCGAGTCCCTCGAGCCTCCGCAGGGCGTCGACCCTCCGGTAAGTGTCAGGCACTTCTTCGGACGGTTGCTCGGACTCGTAGGCACTACCCAACGTCGCCAGCAAGAGGTTTCGCTCGATCGGCTCCCCGGGGGCGAAGCGGGCAGCCCTCGCCAAGAGCCGGATCGCCAACCGGTCGGTCGCGTTTTCCCGGTCCAGCCGCTCGTACCTCACGACGACCGTCCGCTCGACGTCCAGCTCCTGGTCCATGGGAGGGTACTCTTCAGACCAACGCGGGGAGCGACGTTCCGCGGCACGCGGCTCCTCCACGTACCCGGACGGGTATATGAGGTCCCGGTACTCGGACAGGTGCCGGACGTGCTCGTACTCGACGACGTTCACTATCGCGGCGGAGCCTCGGTTGGCCTGGGCCCAGTACCCTCCCCCGCCGCGCTGGCATGACCCTTGTCGTTCACTACGTTCTCGCCTACCACTTGCCCAGCGCCTGTGGCGACTATCGCACCTATGGCTGCCAAGGTAACGGTGGATATTATGGGCTTCATACGATGGTCCTCTCGACCTCCCATCGACGGCTCCGGCCAAGTGTTCTACTCGGGTAGACGCGCCGCAAGGTGTGTCTATCATGGTGCGTTTGGCTTGCTACCTTAGCAACCTTATAGATCGAGCAGCTATCTCCTATACGATGGTATCACTTGAGGATAGTGGAGCTACTCGTTGGACAAGTTGAGGTGTGCTCCGCAAACGCCACTATGAAGCAAAATGAAGTCGCTTGTACGGAACCTATGCGAGCGCACGAAGTTTAGCCCCGACCGATCCACCTTCGGGCGCAGAGGATCCATCAGATCGAATACCAACGCTGCTTGCCCGGGTCGGCAGGCGTGTAGGTAGCCGATCGTCGAATCTGAGCCTTCGGCAGCACTGGCTATGCGCACCTGGCTCTCCAGCACCGTGTATGCGTAGTTGAGCATCACGTTCACAGGGTGCGAGGCGTATCGGTTGCGACCGCGCAATACGTGCCTCCGATAGTGCATACTTAGGTGATCTTCTGCGGGAGGTTGGTGCGTAAAGGGACATGGGTGGTCTGCTCGCCGAACTTGCGGGTTGGGTCGTGGACGTCGTCCACTCTTTCGGGTACGCCGGCGTGTTCGTGCTGGTGTTGGCGGGGAGCCTCTTCCTGCCGGTCCCCACGGAGTTGACCCTGCCGCTCTTCGGGTTTCTGGTCGGGCAGGGTCGTCTCTCGTTCGGCGCGGTGCTGCTGACGGCGACGGCGGCGAGGGTGGGCGCCGCGCTCGTCTTCTACGGCCTGGGGCTCAGGCTCCGCGAGGCACGCCTGCGGCGCCTGATCGAGCGGGCCGAGCGGACCAAGTTTCTGTCCGGCTCCGACCTGGACCGGGCGAGCGGGGCCTTCGAGCGGCACGGCGGGAAGGCCATCCTGATCTGCCACCTCATCCCCGGCGTGGGGGCCCTGATCTCGCTTCCAGCGGGCCTGAAACGTATGCCGATCCGGTGGCGCTTCCTCGGCTACACCGTCGTAGGCGCCGCCTCGTGGACGGGAACGCTGGTCGGCCTGGGGTGGGCCCTCGGCCGCCGGTGGAGGATGGTGGAACTGTACGCCTCGTTCGTCGGGTTCGCGGTGCTGGCCGCCCTGGTCTCTGCCGTTGTGTGGTTCTTGTGGCGGCGATGGAGGGCGCGCTGATGGGCGGCGGCGGGTCGGGGGCGGCGTGATGGCCGCAAAGGATTTTCTCTCGGACCTCAGGGACATCGTCGGTCCGGGCTCCCTGGCGCGGGTGTTGCTCAAGGTGCGGGAGAACGACCTGCTGGGGCTCGCCGGACAGTTGACCTACTTCTTTTTGCTCTCCTTTTTCCCCTTCCTCATCTTCCTGGTGGCGCTGGCCGGTCTCGTGATCGACGATCCCGAGGCGGCGGTGAGGCGTCTGATCGGCGAGTCCGCCGGCTTCCTGCCCGCGGAAGCGGCCGAGCTCCTCGTCGCGTACCTGGACCGGACTTTGCGCGACGCGGGCTCCGGCGTCCTCGTCTTCGGCATCGTCACGACGCTCTGGATGGGCTCCGCCGCCTCGATCTCGATCACCAAGGCGGCCAACCGCGCCTACGGCCTCACCGAGACGCGGCCGTTCTGGAAGCTGCGCGGCACCTCCGTACTCCTGGCTTTGGGTTTCACGTTCCTGATGGCGACCCTCTCGCTCGTGGCCTTCGGAGTGGAAACGTTCTTGGCGGGGCTTGGCGGGCCGCTGGGGTCCCTCCCGGCCGTCTGGGGCGTCGCGCGCTGGGCCGTCGCCTTCGCGGTCGTGACCAGCGCTTTGAGCGTCCTCTACTACCTGGCCCCCGACGCCAGGGTGCCGTTCAAGTGGATCACACCCGGAGGGTTCGCGGCGACGGTCCTCATGTTCGTTGCGAGCGCCGCGCTGAGCTTCTACGCCTCGCGGCTCGGCAACTACGACCAGGTCTACGGCCAGCTCGGGGCGGTGATAGTGTTCATGCTCTGGCTGTACGCCATGGGCCTCATGGTGCTCGTGGGTGTGGAGATCAACGCCGTTCTGGCACGTCGGGTCGAGGACAAAAAGGGCGTCGAAGTGGTCCATAAGGAAGACGGCGGGGACGAGTAGGCGGCGGCTCAGGCGGGCCCCTCGGCCCGGTCTTCCTCGACCAGGCGCTCGACCTTCTCGACGTACTGGCCGGGCTTAGACTTGCGCTCCAGGCCGCCGGCGGACATGTAGCGGACCTTGCCGTAGACCTCGCGCTCGGTCCAGCCGCGGTCGTGCTGGCCGAATACCCAGGCGATGTTGGCGAAGGAGTTGGGATCGCGGCCGTCGAGGAAGTACTTGTTGTTGAGATACAGGGTGGTCCTGTAGGCGTGCTCCGGGGTGTTGGACCACTCCAGGATCTTCTTCCCCCAGTACATGCGCATGTAGTTGTGCATGTACCCCGTGTGGACCATCTCCTTCATCGCCGCGTTCCAGTACTCGTCGTGCGTCGCGGCGTTCTCCAACTGCTCTACCGTGTACGTGTGCTCCCGGTCGTCCTTCTTGTGCTCCTCCAGCGTCGTCTTCGCCCAGCCGGGGAGGTTCGAGTACGAGTCGTAATCCTTGTTGTAGAGGACGAAGTTAAAGGTCAGTTCGCGGCGCACGATGAGCTCTTCCAAAAACGAGTCCGTGTTCTCTCCGCCGCCGGCGTCCTTCGCCTCCAGCGCCAGCCAGATCGGGGATACGTGCCCGAAGTGCAGGTACTTGCTCATGTGCGAGACGTAGTCCGTCTGCGGCTGGTTGCGGTTCGCGTCGTAGTCGGGGAGGCTCTTCTTCAGGAAGCGGCGGAAGAGCTTCTTCGCCTCCGAGTTCCCGCCCTTGTACAGGTGGCTCAAACGGGTCGCGCTGTCGTCCAAGTCCATCCCGTCGAGGATCTTGTCGATGTTCGACAGGTCCAAACCCTTCTCCTGCATGTTGGAGGATTGTTTGTCCGGTTTCGTCGGCGTGAGCCCGACGAGAAAGTCGTCGAGGTGCTCGTGGATCCTGGGCCGCAGGGTCCGCGCGGCGTGCTCCTGCTTGCCCGACGCCAACTCGACGGGCACGACGACGTCGCTCTCGACCTGTGTGAGGAGGCAACCGGCCTCCTCAGCCACCTTCTCCCGCCACTCTCTCTGAGGACGCATGTAGCCGCGGTCGGTGACGATCGTGGACGCGTTCTTGCCGGCCTCCAGCGCCACATCGTCTGGGGAGCCTTTACGGACGACAAACTTTATGCCGCGTTTGCCGAGCGCCTGCTCGACGTCCGCGAGCCCCTCCAGCATGAACGCGTAGTGGCGCAGGTTCGCCTCTGGATAATCGTCCGTCAGGCCAAAGACGACGAGCAGGCGCTGGCCCAGGTCGTTGGCCTGCTGGATCGCGTACTCCAGGGCGTGGTTGTGGTCGGCGCGCTGGGATGACTGCATCCAGTAGAGGACGTGGTCTCCGTCCTCCACTTCTTCTTCGTTGAGGTGCTTTACGCGCTCTTGCTGGATCTGCTTCGTCGCCATCTCTCTCCCGAGTCTCTCGTATCCGTCCGAGGATAGGGAATTACCCGGAGGACGACTGCGTGAAAAGTCACTCTTTCGCGGTTCGCGGGCGGGTTTGAAACCCGCCCCTACGACCCATTGTGGACAGATCCTTCAAGGAAAGAGAGACGCCCGGCGCGGGTTGCGTCGGGCGTCTCGTGTCTTGTCCGAGGGTTTTGGGTTAAGCGTCCGGCTTGGTCTCCGGGTCGAAACGGAGGGCGGCGGAGTTTATGCAGTAGCGCAGGCCCGTTGGCTGGGGGCCGTCCTCGAAGACGTGGCCCTGGTGGGCGCCGCAGACGGCGCAGTGGACCTCCGTCCGGCGCATGAAGAGGGCGCGGTCCTCTTCGGTCTCGACGTTATTCTCGTCCGCCGGCTCGTAGAAGCTCGGCCAGCCGGTCCCGGAGTCGAACTTGCTCTCGGAGGAGAACAGCGGCGCCCCGCAGGCGACGCAGAGGTAGGTGCCCTCTTCCTTGTTGTCGTTGTACTCGCCGGTGAAGGGCCGCTCCGTACCCTTCATGCGGGTGACGCGGTACTGCTCGCTCGTCAGCTCGTTCTGCCACTCTTCTTCGGTCTTTTGGATCTTTCGTCTGGATTCTGTCATGGGGAGATTTTAGCACGCTCCGGCCGCGCCTCCGCTTTCAGCACGCCCGCTGGGCGGGCTCTCAGCCTGTCAGCCAGTCGTCCAAACTCGCCGCTCTATCCGTCGACCGGAACGCCTTGGATGATGCGACCCAGCGGCGCCCGGACGGCAGAAAGCCGCGCGGCCGTAGGCCACGCTATCTGCGAACCGATCTGCCTCCGTACCCCCCGATCGACGGGGGTCGGCTCACTCCTGCTCCCAGTAGGTGACGCGGCCGTCTCTCCGGCACACAAAGCGCACGCCGCCGTCCTGGGAGATGACGACCACCACCGATCCGGGCAGCGCGCCGCACAAACGGTAGGCCGAGCGGTGGCGGGCGCCCACGTTCCCGGTCTCCTCCTCGGCCACCCTCTCGCCTTCGAGGTCCAGCGCCCTCCCCACGCACGCGACGTCCGGGAGCCTGCCCGAGATCATGCCGCCAAAGCCCAGCAGCTCGTTATGCTTGCTCATTACCACCGCGCCGTCGGCCGCCGCCAGGCCGGCGATCAGGTGGGCCGTCTCGAAGAGCGCCTCGTCGAGCGTCGTGATCTCGTCGTCGGTCGTCGCCTCGAACTCCCGCCAACCGACCGGCCCCGCCCCGCGCCGGGCGGGGGGGCCGTAGAGCCGGGCGAGGCGATTGAGGATGTCCACCACGAGACCGGGGAAACCGAGCCGGGCCGGGCCGTCCGCGAACGGGTACCTGAGGTCGATATATGGTGGCTCTCGCGAAGGTTCTCCGGCGTTCTCGGAGGGGACGAAGATCACCGTCCCGCCGTGGCGCGCGTCGCGCAGCACGCTCACGACGCGCTTCATCATGCGCTCCGCGATCCTGAGCGGAAGCGCAGGCTCCAGCGGCGCCCACATCTCGCCCGAGATCTCTCTCGCGCGGTTGCGGGCGACCTCGTGCCGCTCCGTAAGCGACCCCAGGAACGTGGAGAACTGCTCCGGCAACCACTCCGACTCGAAGAGGTCCGCCCGAGACCCGGAGAGCTCTCCCCCCTGGAGCTTGCCGACGAGCTCCTGGCCTTTGTACGCCTCCATGCTCCCCGGCGCGTCGACGCGGACGACCGGCGCCGGCGGTAGCGGCACCCCGGCCCGCCTGCCGCCCCGGACGTCCCTCAACCACCGGGTGCCCGAGTTGACCAGGCCCCAAATCCGCAGGCCTCCGTCCCCGTCTTGCCGCACCCCGATCAGGGTCCGCCGCGGGTCGGCCGCCACCGAGAGCCGCCTGAGCTCCCTCGGAACCAAGGGAAGAGGCCGGGGAAACTCGAGCCCCAGCACGCCCTCGGGCGGCCTCCCGTCCGGGTCGAAGAGCTCGGGCCCGGCGAGGACGGCGCGGAAGACCACCGGCCGCTCCTCCTCGCGCAGCATGCTCGCCTGGTAGCAGGCGGCGAAGAAACCTTCCAAGGCGGCTGCGTCGGGCAGCGGGTCGGCACCGCCAGTTGGCCCCGGGGCGTCCCCCCACCGGTCCCGCACGAACCGGGCCAGATCCCCCGGGTACGAGTACCCGGCGGCGGTGCGGCCGGGTGATGCCGGGGTCAGTTCTCCTTCGAGCATACTCGCCCCCTCAAATCGTCTGGGAAGGGCTCCGTCGGCGGAGCGATCGGTTTACGGGCCGGCGCTCTGCGTGGCGGCCTCTCGCAGCCGTTCCACATCGCGCATCGGCGGCGCGCCGAAGAGCCTCTTGTACTCGCGGGTAAAGTGCGAGGCGTCGCCG
>CAXTDD010000051.1:0-8237 GCA_964242955.1 uncultured Rubrobacteraceae bacterium
CGCCGAGGCGGTCGATGCGCTGGCGGATCAGGTCGGACGCCTGCTCCATCTCCTGGCGCGAGACGCCCCCGCCCCCGGTCTGGGACCCTTCGAGCTGGGCGCTGACGCCGCCCTGGAGGTCCAGTCCCAACTGGGTGGACTCCGTGACCGGCTGGCGGACGAAGATCAGGTACACCGCCACCCCAAGCAGGACGACGACGAGCCCGAGAACGATGATGTTGTTGCGCGTACTACCCACGGGCCAGCATTATACTAGTCAGCACGGCGCCGTTGGCGCCTATCAGCACGCTCCCTTCGGTCGCTTTCAGCACGCTGCGCCCTACGGGCTCCGCTTTCAGCACGCGTCGGGCCTTGCGGCCCTCGCTTTCAGCATTTCAGCTTTCGCCCGCGCTCGACCGGCCCGCCTACGTACGAGGAACCACAAGCATCGCCTCCCACGGAGGTCCGTCCGACTCGCCGGGCAACACCGTCCATCAAAAAAGCTGAAAGTGGAGGCGAAGCCGGAGCGTGCTGATAGGCGCGAAGCGCCGTGCTGAAAGTGGAAGCCGAAGGCTGGAACGTGCTGAAAGCGGAGCCCAAAGGGCGCAGCGTGCTACCCTTCGTACCTGGAGATCCAGCCTCCCGACCAGCTCGCGAAGGTTCCGGCGGAGATCTCGGCGCGCGCCCGCCGGCAGAGGTTCGCCGTGAAGTGGACGTTGTGCAGCGTGAGCAGCCGGTGGCCGAGCAGCTCGTCTTCTCTTACCAGGTGCGCCAGGTAGGCCCGGCTGTAGCCGGTGCAGGTCTCGCAGGAGCATTCCGGGTCTAGCGGGCCGAGGTCTCGCCGGAAGCGGGCGTTCCTGAGGTTGGCGCGGCCGTCGGGGGTGAGCGCGGCGCCGTGGCGGGCCAGGCGCGTCGGGAGGACGCAGTCGAACATGTCCACGCCGAGCGAGATCACCTCCAGGATGCCAACGGGGTCCCCGATCCCCATGAAGTACCGCGGGCTGTCCCCGGGCAACGCCTCGGCCGTCGCCGTTAGCGTGTCGAGCATCTCTTCCCGCGACTCTCCCACGGAGAGTCCGCCGACCGCGTAGCCGGGGAAGCCTACCTCCACCGTCCGCTCCAGGCTCTCGGCGCGCAGGTCTTTGTGGAGGCCGCCCTGCACGATCCCGAACAGCGCCTGATCCTCCCTCGTGTGCGCCTCCTTGCACCTGAGCGCCCACCGCGCCGTCCGGCGCAACGACGCGGCGTGATACTCGCGCCCGGCGTCCGCCGGCGGGCACTCATCCAGGACCATCGCGATGTCGGCCCCGAGGTCTTCTTGCACCTTCGTCGTCAGCTCCGGCGTGAACTCGTGCGAGGACCCGTCATAGACGGAGGCGAAGCGCACCCCGCGCTCCGAGATCCTGCGCGTCTTCGCCAGCGAGAAGACCTGGAAGCCGCCGGAGTCCGTGAGCATCGGCCCGTTCCATCCGGAGAACGCGTGCAACCCGCCGGCCTCCCGCACGAGGTCGGCCCCCGGCCGCAGGTACAGGTGGTACGTGTTGCCGAGCACGACCCCTGCCCCCGCGCCGCGAAGGTCCGCGGGCGTGAGGCCCTTGACCGTCCCCTTCGTCCCCACCGGCATGAACGTGGGCGTCTCGACCAGGCCGTGCGGCGTGCTCTGCCGGCCGGCCCGCGCCCACCCATCCGTGGCGGTTACCTCTATGGAGACGGGTGCGCCTATGAGCTGCGGCCGCCGTTGAAGATCAGCATGGCGTCACCGAAGGAGTAGAAACGGTAGCGTTCTTTCACGGCGGCCCTGTACGCCTCCCTGACGAGGTCTCTACCGCCGAAGCTCATGACCATGGCGAGCAGCGTGGACCGGGGCAGGTGGAAGTTCGTCAGCAGGGCGTCGACCGCGAGCCACCTGTAGCCCGGGTAGACGAAGAGGCGCGACTCGCCGGTCGGCTCGCCGGTCGCGGCCCACGTCTCCAGCGTCCTCGCGACGGTCGTCCCCGCCGCCAGCACCCGCCGCGCTTCCTGGACCGTCCGGGCCGCATCACTCGGAACGCTGTAGTGCTCGGCGTGCATCTCGTGATCCTCCAGCCGCCCGGTTCTCACCGGGAGAAAGGTCCCCGTCCCGACGTGCAGCGTGACCCGCGCGACTTTCGCCCCCGCCGCTTCGGATCTCCGGAGCACGTCATGCGTGAAGTGGAAGCCGGCGGTCGGGGCAGCCGCCGAGCCGGGCTCCCTCGCGTAGACCGTCTGATACCGCGCCTCCGCACCCGGCGTCGCCTCGATGTAGGGCGGCAGCGGCAGCCGGCCGTTCTTCTCCAGCAACGCCGCTACGTCCGGCGCGGAGACGGTCCAGTATCCGTCCCCGAGCCCTTCGACTATGCGGACTTCCTGGTCGCCCGCGAGGAGTGCGAGTCCCGGTTTGAGGCGTTTGCTCGGGCGGGCGAGGACCTCCCACACGCCACCCTGGCCGAGGTCCCGAAGGAAGAGTAGCTCGACCTCCCCGCCGGTCGGCTTGCGGGCTTTCAGGCGCGCCGGCAGGACCTTTGTTTCGTTCAGGACGAGGGCGTCGCTTGGACGCAAGAAGTTTGGGAGATCGCGGAAGACGTGGTGTGTGATCTCCGGGCGGGCCGCGTCCACGACCATCAGGCGCGAGGAGTCGCGGGGTTCGGCCGGGCGCTGGGCGATCAGGCCCTCCGGGAGTTCGTAGTCTAGTTCGGAGGTGAGCAACCTAGCGGCGGAGGAGCACGTTCAGCACGATGGTGCCGACGACGGAGAGCAGGATCATCAACCCTATCGGGAAGTAGACCGTGAGGTTCCCCCGCCGGAACGATAGATCCCCCGGCAGCCTGTCCAGCCCGAGACGTCCGAGCAGCACGAAAAGCCCACCGACTATCAGCAACGCCACGGCGCCGCCGACGAGGAATTTTCCTATGCTTTGAAGGTCCACGAGGCTATTCTATCGCGCGTCGCGGGACGATGAACATGCTTCGAGGAACAGAGGAGCGCGCCGCGCACTGGACTTCGGGTTAACCTTCGTGATACCTTTTACTTTGTTACGGAAGACGACTAAAGAGGAGGGGTATACGTGCGTAAGACGAGATTAGGTGTGGCCTTCTTTATGGCCCTGGTGGCGGCCCTTTGCGCCGTCGGCGTGGCGATGGCCCAGACGGCGGACCCGAACCCGGGTTCCCAGAAGCTACGCGAGGCCGTAGCGCCGGCGGGCATCCTGGAGCACGAGCGCCAGCTACAGGCCATAGCCCGGGCGAACGACGGCAACCGCGCGTCGGGCACGCCGGGTTACGACAAGTCCCGCGACTACGTGGCGGGCAAGCTGCGTAAGGCCGGCTACGACGTCACGATCCAGCGTTTCCAGTTCCCGTACTTCGAGGAGGTGGCGCCGGCCACGCTCTCGCGGACGGACGTCGATCCGAACAAGGCGTTCGTCGAGGGTACGGACTTCCAGACCATGAGCTACTCGGGCAGCGGCAACGTCACGGACAAGCTGGTTGTGCCGACCAACGACGTCGTCGTGCCCCCGACCGGTGGTCCCAGCTCCACCAACAGCGGTTGCCAGGCCGAGGACTTCCCGGCGGAGACCGCGGGCAACGTCGCCCTGATCCAGCGCGGCACCTGCACGTTTGGCGAGAAGGCCCAGAACGCCAAGGCCGCCGGCGCGATCGCGGTCATCATCTTCAACGAGGGCCAGGAGGGCCGCACCGAACTGCTCGCGGGCACGCTCGGCGATCCCATCGACATACCGGTGATCGGGACGACCTACGCGGTCGGCGAGGAGCTCAACACCGCCGGCACGCGGGTCAGCCTCTCGACCGAGACCGTCTCCGAAACCAGGAACACCTCCAACGTGATCGCGGACTCCCAAAAAGGCCGCACGAACCGGACCGTCGTGGTCGGCGCCCACCTGGACTCCGTGGAGGACGGCGAGGGCATCAACGACAACGGCTCCGGCACCTCGACGATCCTCGAGATCGCTGAGGAGATGTCCGAGCTTGGCATAGAGCCGCGCAACAAGGTGCGCTTCGCGTTCTGGGGCGCCGAAGAGAGCGGCCTGCTCGGCTCCGAGCACTACGTTAGCGAGCTTAGCGACGAGCAGCTCCGGACCATCGCCGTGAACCTGAACTTCGACATGGTCGGCTCGCCGAACTTCGTCCGCTTCGTCTACGACGGCGACGGCTCGGCCGCACCCGACGACCCGGACGCTTCCGGCCCCGAAGGCTCCGCCAAGGTGGAGAACATGTTCAACAATTACTTCGAAGCCAGGGACCTCCAGACCGACCCGACGGCCTTCGACGGCCGCTCGGACTACGGCCCGTTCATCGCGGTGGACATCCCCGCGGGCGGCCTGTTCACCGGCGCCGAGGGCATAAAAACCCCGGAGCAGGCGGCCGTCTACGGCGGTGAGGCCAACGTCGCCTACGACGAGTGCTACCACTCCAACTGCGACGACATCACGAACCTCAACACCCAGGCCCTCAACCAGATGTCCGACGCCGCGGCGCACGCGACGCGCATCTTCGCGCAGACGCAGCTCCCGGTGACGGACCCCGTGACGGACCCGCAGACGTTCCAGAAGAGGATGGACGCCCCGACGTACCTGGGCTCAGACGCCCAGAAGTAGCCCGGATCATCGGTCCGGGCTCCGACCCGGCGAGCAGGGGAGCGGCCCAGCGTCGCTCCCCCCTCTTTTTGCCCGCAAACGGATCTCGTCCTTCGAAACGTCCCCGCCGCGCTGAAGCGTGACGACAACCCGAGAAGCCAACACGGGATCCGCATAAAGGGCCGCGCAAGAAGCGCCCACCCCCGCAGAGACGCGACACGCACGTTCGGTCCGTCGCGCGTGGTACATTGGCGCCACGATGCCCGCCGCAGAGTATCGGAAAGTCTTATGAGGACCGCGGGGCGGATGGGGCTCATGTTCGGAATGCTTGCTCTCATCCTCGCGGCGGTAGCCGTCGCGTGCGACCAGGTGAAACCAGCCCCCACCCCGCCTCCGGGGCTCTCCTCGGAGCTTCGCCGGGCCGTCACTCCCGGGGGCGTCCTGGAGCACACGCGCCGTTTTCAGGCCATCGCGGATGAGAACGGCGGCAACAGGGCCGCCGGCACACCCGGCTACGACGCCTCAGCCGACTACGTGGCAAACGAGCTCCGCGAGGCCGGCTACGACGTCACGGTGCAGGGATTCGAGTTCCCGAGCTCGTCCGCCGTCCGCGACGCGGGGCTCGCGCTCACGGGCGACACCGGCGAAGCGGCCCGCGAGTACGTTCAGGAGACGGACTTCGCGCTTATGCAGCGCTCCGGCGTTGGCGAGGTGGAGGCGAGGTTGCGGCCGGTGGATCCCGAATCCCCTACAAGCGGATGCGAGGCCGAGGACTTCGGGGGTTTCTTCGAAGGGAACGTGGCGCTTATGCGCCGCGGCACCTGCACCTTCGAGACGAAGGCGGAGAACGCACTCCGGGCCGGCGCTTCGGCGGCCCTGATCTTCAACGCCGGCGAGCCGGACGACGAGGTGTTGCGGGGAGCGCTGGGCGGACAGGAGGTCGGGCTGCCGGTGATGGGTACGAGCGCCGCGGTCGGGCGGGATCTCCTGTCGCGCCAGGACGCGCCGGAGGTGAGGATCTTCGCCGGAGAAACCGCAAACAACCGCACGACCAACATCATCGCCCAGACGCGTGGCGGGAACGAGGCCGAGACCGTGATGGTAGGAGCGCACCTGGACTCTGTGCCGCAGGGTCCCGGCATAAACGACAACGCCTCCGGCTCGGCGACGGTGCTGGAGATCGCGCTAAAGCTCGCAGAGGCCGACACACAGCCCCGAAACCGCGTCCGTTTCGCGTTCTGGGGCGCGGAGGAGATCGGCCTTTTAGGCTCCAGCCACTACGTGGAGGACCTGGACGAAGACCAGCTCGAAGACATCTCCGCCTACCTCAACTTCGACATGGTCGGTTCTCCCAACTACGTCCGCACCGTCTACGAGGGCCCGGACGGGATCGAGGACGTCTTCACCTCCTACTTCGAGAACCAGAACATCGAGGTCGAGACGAACCCGGCCCTGGACGGCCGCTCGGACCACGGTCCTTTCCAGGACGAAGGCGTCCCGACCGGCGGGCTCTTCTCCGGTGCGGGAGGATCTAAGAGCGGAGCACAGGCGGAGAAGTTTGGCGGCGAGGCGGGCGTCCCGTTCGACGGCTGCTACCACGAGGGCTGCGACGACGTGGGCAACCTGAGCAGGAGATCCCTCGACCAGCTATCCGACGGGGCGGCCCACGCGGCGGCCGTCCTGGCCGAAAGACCCGGGGCTTGACCTCACAAAGGACCCGCCTTGCGCGAAGAGCCGACGATACAGTAGGGTTTCCGTAAACCCATCTCTGAGAGGACCTCCACATGCGCCGGACCTCCGTATTGGTAGCCTTGCTGGCATCTCTTTTCGTCTTTTTCGTGCCGGACGCGCGGGCGGAGGAAGGCTCCCTGTTCCGCGAGGCGGTGAGGACGGAGGGCGGCGTCGTAGCCTCCGAGTCGCCCGAAGCGGCAAAGGCGGGGTTGGAGATCCTGGACAGCGGCGGCAACGCGGTGGACGCCGCGGTCGCCACCACCTTCGCCATCGGCGTCGCCCAGCCGCAATCGTGCGGCATCGGGGGCGGCGGCTTCATGGTCTACAAGGGCGATGATGGTGACACAGCCTCTCTCGACTTCCGTGAGCAGGCGCCCGAGGCCATCACGGCCGACGCCTTCCAGGGGGATGGCATCTACACCGCCTACACGGGCCACAAGACCGTGGGCGTCCCCGGCACCGTGGCCGGGATGCAAGCCGCCCTGGATCGCTACGGCAGCATCGGGCTCGCCGAAGCCATCTCGCCGGCCGAACGGCTCGCCCGCGACGGGTTCGAGGTCCCCCAAGGACTCTCCGAAGCCATAGGCGAGAACGAAGGCAGGCTCGAGCTCTTTCCGGCAGCCAGGGACCAGTACCTCGTCGACGGCGAACGTCCCTATGAACCGGGCTCCACGCTCGTGCAACCCGACATGGCCGACACCCTCGCCTCCATCGCGGACCAGGGACCGGACGCCTTCTACCGCGGCGAGATAGCCGAGAAGATCGTGGCCGACATGCAGAACGCCGGCGACTACCCGGGCGACGAGGGACTGCTCACGAAAGAAGACCTGGCGGGGTACGAGCCGGTGTGGCGGGAGCCCGTGCGCGGCGAGTACCGCGGGCACGGCGTCATCGGGATGCCGGCGCCTAGCTCGGGCGGCATCGCCGTCCTCCAGATGCTGGGCATCCTCGAAGGTTACGAGCTCTCCGAGATGGGCCAATCCTCGGCCGACACCCTGCACACCATCGCCGAAGCCCAGAAGATAGCGTTCGCCGACCGCGAGGAGTACGTGGCCGACCCCGACTTCGTGGACGTCCCGGCAGGCGAGATCCTGGCCGAAAGCTACGCCGAAGAGAGACGCGGCGACATCGACCCAGAAGAGGCGCAGGAATCATACGATCCCGGCGACTTCGACGTGCAAGACAAAGACCCGGGCGGCGGGGACAACCCCGAGGGCAGCACGACCCACATCTCGGTGATAGACGCGGAGGGCAACGCGGTCGCGCTCACGTGCACCATCGAGCAGTCCTTCGGCAGCGGCGTCGTGGCGCCGGGGACCGGCTTCCTGCTCAACAACGAGCTCACCGACTTCTCCGACCCGGGGGCGGCCAACGAGCCCGAGCCCGGCAAGCGGCCCCGGTCCTCCATGAGCCCGACCATCGTCGTCCAGGACGGCGAGCCCGTGCTCGTGGTCGGCGGGTCGGGGGGCTCCCAGATCATCATGGGCGCCCTCCACGCCGTCGTCAACACCGTCGACCACGACCTCGATCCTGCCCAGGCCGTAGACGCAGAGCGGCTCGACGCCCAGTTCCCGCCCGAGCTCATCCTGGAGGACGGCAGGGTCTCGGCCGTCGCGGAGGCGGAGCTGATCTCGCGCGGCCACGTGGTCGCCTCGGAGGGCGAATACTCGGACGTCCCGCTCGTCCAGGCCGCCGGCGTAGACCCGGACACCAATGAGAGGCTCGCCGCGACCGATCCCCGCAGCGGCCCGCAGGCGTCAACGGGCCAGGGCGTGGAACCCGCGGACAGCCTGCCGCACACCGGCGGCGTGCCCCTCCCCGACGCTTGCGCGACTGTTTCAGCGCGCGCGGCACCGTGCCCATAGCCACGGCAGGTCCAGCGTTCCTAACGAGACGCCCGCGATGGCCGTAATTG
>CAXTDD010000051.1:8247-9295 GCA_964242955.1 uncultured Rubrobacteraceae bacterium
GGGGGTTTTGTTTTTCTGGCCGGGCGCCCCGGGCCCCCCTCCGCCGGGGACCCTTGAAGCGGTTTGCGAGCGGGTTGATCCTTTCGGAGGGACCATCGGCGAGATCGGGAAGCTAATAGCTAACGGCGCGGTTTCCGGAAGCTCAATGCTCCCGGAAACCGCTCTAGCCGGTCCATCCTCCCGCCACCTGCCGGGTGGAGACGTTGAGGCGGTTCCAGAGGTTGACCGTGGCGATCGAGAGGATCAGGGCCGCGAGCGCCGGTTCGTCGTAATGGCGGGCGGCCTCCTCCCAGGTCTCGTTCGGCACCGGGTCGGTCCTGTCGCCGAGCCGGGTGACGGCCTCGGCGAGCGCCAGCGCGGCGCGTTCGGCGTCGGTGAAGTAGGGCGCCTCCCGCCAGGCCGCCACCGCGAAGAGCCGCTCGTCCGTCTCGCCCACCTTTTTGGCGTCGCGGGAGTGCATGTCCACGCAGAAGCTGCAGCCGTTGATCTGGCTCGCGCGCAGGTGGACGAGGTTCAGCGTCCGCTCCGGCACGCCGCCCTTCTGCACGGACGCCCCAAGTGCCATCAGCGCCTGCATGGCCTCGGGGACGACCACCGCCGGGTTGCCCATCCTTGCTTGCACGATCGATGCTTGCATCATTCCTCTCTTCCGGTCGTGTCTTTGTCGGACCGCTTGCGTCGCACGTCGGGCCGAAGCTTCGTCACCTCCCCGTCACATCGGCCTGCTCCTGTCGGTCATTACTACAATGACCCGACGCGACGGAGGAATGTGACCGATGGACGAGCAAGACTGGCTGGCGGAGCGCTTCGAGGAGCACCGCGCCCGCCTGCGGGCGGTGGCCTACCGGATGCTCGGCTCTCCGGGCGAGGCCGACGACGCCGTGCAGGAGGCCTGGCTGCGCCTTAGCCGCTCCGGTGCCGGCGTCCAGAACCTGGGCGGGTGGCTGACGACGGTGGTGGCGCGGGTGTGCCTGAACACGCTACGCTCGCGCACCTCCAGGCGCGAGGAGCCTCTGGATGCGCGGGTGCCCGACCCGATCGTGGGTCG
>CAXTDD010000052.1:0-9252 GCA_964242955.1 uncultured Rubrobacteraceae bacterium
GTCCGCACGGGCCGCGGACGTTCATCGCGACGACGAGCTTCTCGACGTCCGCCGCCCCGAGGTCGTGTTCGCCGGCCAGGCGCGCGGCGAGCATCGCCGTCGTCTGGTTGAACGCGCAGACCGGGTACGGCTTGTAGGTGACCTCGAGCATGGCCTCGTCCTGCGCGAGATGACGAAGACGGGGAAGCGCCGCACGGTCCCACTGCTCCCCGGGGTCGTCGAGGCCCTAAAGCCCCACCGCCTTCGCCAGCTCGACGAGAGGCTGCGCTACAAGGGCGCGTGGGAGGATCTGGACCTCATCTTCCCGAACAGGAAGGGCGGGATCATGCGGACCGATAATCTCAGGCACCGGCACTTCAAACCGCTCTTGAGGGCGGCCGGACTACCCAACGTGAGGCTCTACCACCTCAGGCACAGCTTCTCGACGCCCTGGGTCGAGTCGGGCGAGGATCTCGCGCTGTTGCAGAGAATCCTCGGCCACACCTCCATAAAGACAACCGCAGACGTCTACGTCCACCTCGGAGAAACCTCGAAAAAGCGCGCCATGGAGCGTTTCGGCCGCAATTTGAGAGGGCCAAGAGATCCCCGAGAGACCCCGAAAGACGCCGGTTGACCACAACTCGGTGGTATAGACGGTGGTATTCTGCCCCATTTGGTAAGGTATGTCTCTGCAGATGAAAAGATGTACCCCGCAGTTTGCAGGGGAAACGTGGGGCGCGCTCGGCAGGACTCGAACCTGCGACCTCCTGATTCGTAGTCAGGCGCTCTATCCGGCTGAGCTACGAGCGCACCGGAGGGACTATGATACCGCCGGTCGGGGTATCTCTCAAGGCGGGCGCCTCTGGGGCGCGGTTTTGTGGATATACTTGCGGGGTGGTTGTGGTCGTACGGTCGAGGGCGGGGTATTGAGCGGGTCGGTTCTGCTGGTCATAGGGGACGACGAGGAGAGGTTGCATCTGCGGCGGGCGTTGTCGGGGGAGGGATGGCGTGTGATCCCGGCCGGCTCCGGCAACCAGGCCCGCCAGATGGCGAGCCGCGAAGACTTCGAGATAGCCGTCGTGGACAACAGGTTGCCGGACGAGCGGGGCTTCCAGGTGATATCTGCCGTCCAGAAGCCGAACGTCTCGACTGTAGCCCTGCTGCGGGACGAGGACACGATGGACCGCATCGTCGGCATCGAGCTCGGGGCGGACTACTATATGCGTTCTCCCGTGAACCCCAGGGAGCTCGTGGCGCGCGTGAAGCAGATCTTCCGCAAGCGCGAGCGCGGCGGGGACGAGGACTCGGGCAGGCTCTTCGTCGGCGATCTGGAGATAGACCCGGACCAGGTCCTCGTCCGCAAGGGCGACCGCGAGATCTCCCTCTCCCCCCGCGAGTTCAAGCTCCTCCACACCCTCGCCCGCTCACCGGGCCGCGTCTTCCCCCGCACCGCCCTCCTGCGCCAGGTCTGGGGCGAGGACGAGTTTATAGACGAACGAACCGTCAACGTCTACGTCCAACGCCTGCGCAACAAACTCGGCGACAACCCCAACGAGCCGAAGCTGATAGAGACCGTCCGCGGCTTCGGCTACCGCCTCGTGCGTCCGAGCAGTTAGCTCTTAGCAGTTAGCTTTTAGCTATTGGCCCTTAGCTTCTATTCGACGGGAGCACCGTCTGCGCGTCAATCGCTGCCCGGCATCGCCCAACTCGACCGACCGGACCGAAGCTCCGACCACCGCCCCGAAACGCCTGGCTAAAGGCTAAGAGCTAAAGGCTAATAGCTCGGCGGTCTACGACCGCCGAATCAGCGCCCCGCCCCGGATCGTCTCGCCAGGCCTGACGTTGTAGCCGTGGCCGACGATGCAGTCTTCGAGGTACGCCCCGTCGCCGACCATCGCGCCGGGGAGCAGGATGGAGCGTTTTATGGTGGCGTTTGGCCTTACCCAGCAGTCCGTGCCGACCGTTACGTCGCCCGAGAGGGTTACGCCGCGGCCGACGACCGCGTCGCGGCCGACGAGGACGCTGCCCTCGATGTTGGCCGCCGGGTGGATCTGGGCGTCCTCCCCGACCCACAAACTCTCGCCGCGCTTCTCGCCGGGGATCTCCACGCCAACCCTCCCGGAGAGCACATCGTACTGGGCCTGCCGGTACGCCTCGAGCGTCCCTATGTCCGACCAGTAGAAGTCCCCCTGGTAGCCGACGAACCGCTCGCCCTCTTGGAGCAGCCTCGGGAAGACGTCCTGGGCGAAGTCGAAGAAGGTGTCTTTGGGGACGTAGTCGAGGGCCTCGGGCTCCAGCACGTAGATGCCGGTGTTGGCGAGGGTGCTTATGGCCTCCTGGGGGTCGGGCTTCTCCTGGAAACCCGTGACGTTGGAGTCGTCGTCGATCACGACCACCCCGAACTCGGAGGTGTCGTAGACCCGGCGCAGCGCTATGGTCGCCAGCGCGCCCTTCTCCTTGTGGAAGGCGACGAGCTCCCCGAGGTCCACGTCCGTAAGCGCATCACCCGAGACGACGACGAAGGTCTCGTCGAAGCGGCCGGCCAGCCGCTTCACGCCGCCGGCGGTGCCGAGCAACTCGTCCTCCCTGTTGAGGTAGACCTTCATGCCGTTCGTGCGGGACTCCTCGCCGTAAGCTTCAAGGAGGGCATCGGCCAGGTAGTAGATGTTGACGTGGACCTCGTCTACGCCGTGTCTCGCAAGGAGGCCGAAGATGTGGCTGATGATGGGCGTGTCCACGACGGGGGCTAAAGGCTTTGGGATCTCCCCGGTCAGGGGAAAGAGGCGGGTGCCCTTGCCCGCCGCGAGCGCCATCGCCTTCATCGTCCGTCTACCATTCTCTGCCCTCGTTCATCGTGGCTTTCTTCTCGAAGGCGGCCTCCAGGTCCACGCCCGCAAGATCCGCGAGGTCGAGTAGGTTCCATACCACGTCGTAGACCTCCATCCCGAGGCTCTCTTTTACGGACCTGACTTCTTCGGCGCTCATCGTCCCGACGTCGGCGTTGCCGTCCCTGGAAAGTTTGAGGACCTCCCGGGCGACCTCGCCGACCTCGCTCGCCAGGTACGCCAGGCGCTGTTCCAGGGTGCCGTCGAAGCCTTTGTCGGATTTGAGGTCCCGAACCTGCCGCCTGAGCTCTTCCAAAGTAAGATGCGGCTGCAGACCGCCCGTGTGTGCTCTATATTCGTCCCCGTGCATGCAGGCACTTTACACCGGCTCTTTCCGTCGGCCAAGTTCGACGAACCGCTCAGGCGCTACACGGCGTGGAAGATCGGGGGCCCCGCCGACGCCTTACTGGAACCGAAGTCCGCCGACGAGCTCGTCGCGGCCGTGCGGGAGGCGAAGGAGAACGGCGTCCCCATTACGGTGCTCGGCGGCGGTACGAACGTGCTGGTGCGCGACGGCGGCGTCCGCGGCCTCACCATCCGCCTCGCCAAATCCCTCACGAACGTCGAGGTAGACGGAAATTCCGTGGTCGCCGACGCGGGCGTCCTCTACCCGGTCCTCGCCAACACCACGGCCGCGAAGGGCCTCGCCGGCCTGGAGTTCGCCACCGGCATCCCCGGCACCGTCGGCGGCGCCGTCTACATGAACGCCGGCGCCTACGGCTCCGAGACGATAGAGGTCCTGGACTGGGCCGACGTCTTCAAGGCCGATATCGGCGAGGTCGTCAGGACGAAGAACGAGGACCTTGACCTCTCCTACCGCAAGAGCATCCTGCACGCCCACCCCGACTGGCTCGTCCTCCGCGCCGGCTACACCCTGGAACCGGGCGACCCGGACGCGCTCAAGGCCCGCATAAAGGAGTTCAGGGCGCAGCGCATGAACGGCTCCCCGAGCAAACCTAGCTGCGGCTCCACCTTCAAGCGACCGAAAAACGACTTCCCTGGCCGCGTCATCGAGGCCGCGGGCCTCAAGGGCACCAGGGTGGGGGACATAGAAGTCTCCCCCGTCCACGCCAACTACCTCGTCAACCTCGGCGGTGGCACCGCCGAAGACGCCCTGGAGCTCATAGACCTGGTACGAACGACGGTCCGCGAGAAGCTCGGGGTGGAGTTGGAGTCGGAGGTGCGGGTGATAGGCGAGCCGTAGGCTCGCCAGCTCTTAGCCATCAGATCCTGGAGGACGTAGGCGTCGGCGTGGTCTGCCAGGCGCATCAGGTCGACGACTATGCCGACGTCCCAGTCGCCCTTGTGGGAGACGGTGCGCTCGCCTTCGGTGTTCAGGGTCTCGTGGACCTGGAGGGGTTCGGTGCGGGCCTTGTAGCCGAACTTGTTGAGGTTGTGGACGAAAGAGCGGGCGCTTTGGGCTCGTCCGCGCCGTGCTTCTCGACGATGTAGAAGGTGGCGCGCAGGAGCTCGCGGTCGCCGGTCGCGGCTTGCAGGAGCCGGAAGTAGTCCAGGACGGCCTTGTAGTGGCTCTCGATCGGGTGGTACAGGTTCGCCCCGTCCACGAAGACGGCCACGCGCGGGCTCTGATCCCTGCCCCTCATCGCGCGAACACCAGCAGAAAACGCCCGCCTACCGCCCGAAAACGGCGGTTTACCGGGCGGGGCTTCTAGGTTAATATCCGTAGGCCGTGTCGCACGAAGCGTAGAGAGGAGGGGATAGGCGCGGACTTCGAGGTCAGCATAGACGAGCACGCCGACGCCTACTCCGTGGTCGCCGTCCGCGGCGAGATGGACCTCCACACCTCCCCCAAAGTCCAGGGCGCCATCGAACGCGCCGCGGACAACAACGGCGTGGGTGCCGTCGTCGTAGACATGAGCGATGTCGCGTTCATGGACTCCACGGCCCTCTCGGCCCTCGTCCGCTCCAAAGACATTCTAGGCAAACGCGGCGTCGCCCTGCGCCTCGCCGCCCCCTCCGTCGCCGTCGCCCGCATCTTCTCCGTCACCGGCTTCCACGACTTCTTCGAGATGTTCGACTCCCGCGAAGCCGCCATCTCCGCCTAGAAGCCGGACCCCGACGTATGGTACGGTGTATGGCATGAAGAAGACCACCGTTTATCTGCCCGACGATCTCAAGGCCGCGTTGACGCGTGCGGCGGCGGAGAAGGGGCAGAGTGAAGCGGAGCTCATAAGGAAGGCCGTCGAAGATCTGGTGGGGGGCTTCGGGCGGCCCAGGCCGCGTCTGCCGCTGTTTCACAGCGACGACCCCACGCTGGCGGAGCGGGTGGACGAGGAACTCCGAGGCTTCGGGGAGTAAGCCCGGATCGGCGTTCCTTGCTCGTACTAGATACCAGCGGTCTGCTGGCCGCCTTGGACGGTGCCCAGCGGTTGCACGGGCCTGCCGGGAGAGTGCTCGCCGACTACGAAGGCGCGCTGCTGCTCTCCCCTTTTGTTCTGGCGGAGCTGGACTACCTCCTGTCGACGAGGATCGGTTGGAACGCGGAAGTCGCGTTGCTAGCTGAGGTCGGTAGGGGCACGTACCGTTTGGAGCCGTTCGCCGGGGACGACGTGGCCGAGGCTGTGGGTGTGATCGAGCGTTACGCGGACCTCGGTTTGGGACTGGCCGACGCGTCCATCGTCGTGCTGGCGGAGCGCTACGACACCCTGGACGTGCTCACGCTCGACGAGCGCCACTTTCGGGTCCTGCGGGGACCGAACGACCGGCCGTTCCGTCTTCTGCCCGCCGACGCCGGGTGAACCATCGCCGGGCGTGATCCCCGGCCCGCCGCGTACTAGAATCTGATGGTTATGATGGCGGACGTAAAGAAGATGGATGTTCCCGAACCCGTCCTTCGCCTCGGCGAGGCTTTCCGGGGGGCGGGGCACGAGCTGTACCTGGTCGGCGGGTACGTGCGCGACGGGCTGCTCGGCGGGGCCGGGCTCGACGCCGACGCGACCACGGGGGCGCGGCCGAAGGAGATCAAACGCGTCCTCAGGCCCCACGCGGAGCACCTGTGGGACGTGGGCGAGCGCTTCGGGACCATCGGGGCGAAGGTCGGCGGCTACGAGATAGAGGTCACGACGTACCGCAGCGACCTCTACACCGAGGGAAGCCGCCACCCTGAGGTCCGCTTCGGGGACAGCCTCGTGGAGGATCTGGCGCGGCGGGACTTCACCATAAACGCCATCGCGGCCGACGCCCTGACGGGTGAGATCTCCGACCCATTCGACGGCCGCAAGGACCTGGAGAACGGCGTGATCCGGCCGGTCGGGGACCCGCTGGACCGGATGCGCGACGACCCTTTGCGGATGCTGCGGGCCGTCCGCTTCGAGACGACGCTCTCCAAGTCCGATAGGCCCTTTGCTCTGACGACGGGCCTGGAAAGAGCAATTCAAGAGAACGCCCACTGGCTCCAGAGCATCAGCGCCGAGCGCATCAGGGACGAGTTCGAGAAGATCCTGCGCTCCGAAAACGTCGCCGGGGGCCTGCGCGCCCTCGTGCGCCTGGGCCTCATGCCCTACATCGTGCCCGAGTTCATGGAGACGCTGGAGGTCGAGCAGGAGGCCGAGTTCCACCACAAGGACGTCTTCGAGCACACCTTGATCGTGGTCTCCAGCGTCGATCCCGACCCCATCCTGCGCAAGGCCGCCTTCTTCCACGACATCGGCAAGCCCCGGACACTCGTCTACGAGCACCGCTGCACCTACTGCGGCGCCAAGAGCACGAAGAAGACCGCCGGGGAGGGGGAGTGCGAGGTCTGCGGGGGGCGTACGATCCCCAAGAAGATCCACTTCTACGGCCACGAGAACGTCGGCGCGGCCATCGCCCGGCGGGCCATGAAGCGCCTGGCCTACCCGAAGGACGACATCGACGCCGTGGCCCACCTCGTCGCCCACCACATGCGCCCCATGGGCTACGCCGTGGGCCGGGACCCGTGGAGCGACTCGGCCGTCAGGCGCTTTGTCCGGGACACGCACCTTGAGCGGGGCGGACGGGAGCTCTCCAACGTGGACCTCCTCCTCAGGCTCGCCCGCGCGGACATCACCGGCAGCGCCCCCAGGAGGCGGCGCATAGCCGTGGCCTCCTGGGAGAGCCTCAAGGGGCGGGTGGACGAGGTCAGGGCGGAGGACCAGATAGAGCGGCTCACCAGCCCCCTCGACGGCAACGAGCTCATGCAGCACTTCGGCCGCGGGCCGGGGCGTTGGATCAAGCCCCTAAAAGACTACCTGGAAGGCGAAGTGATAGAGGGCCGTCTGTCCCAGAATGATAAAGAGGAGGCCTGGCAACGCGCCGAAGCCTACGCCCGCGAACACGACCTCTTCGGAGAGGAGTAGAACGTTGGAGACCTTCGATCCCCTGGCCCGGACCGATTGGCTGCAGGAGCATCTCGAAGACCCCGGCATCCGCGTCGTGGACATCCGGGGCTACGTCAGGAAGACCGACCTCGGTGAAGGTCGCCAGTCGGCCGAGTACCTCCCCGCCCGCGACGAGTACGACGAGTCGCACGTCCCCGGCGCCGTCTTCGTGGACTGGACCCGCGACATAACCGACCCCGAAGATCCCGTCCCGGCCCAGGTCGCCCCACCGGAGCGCTTCGCGAGCCTCATGAACTCTTTGGGCATCGGCGACGACACCCACGTCGTCGTCTACGACCACGCCGGCGGCCAGTTCGCCACCCGCCTGTGGTGGGCCCTCAACTATTACGGTCACGACCGCGCCTCCGTCCTCGACGGCGGCTGGACCAGGTGGACCGCCGAGAACCGCCCGACCACCGCCGAAGTACCGAACCCCGAGCCGGCGACGTTCACCCCGAAACCCAGGCAGGGCTGGCGCAAAGAGGCCGCGGCGGTAGAGGCGGCGAGCCGGACCGGCACGGCCTACGTGCTCGACGCCCGCGACGAGGGCCAGTACACGGGGGCCGTCGTGCGGGGCGAGGGGCGTCCGGGCCACATCCCCGGGGCGAGGCACCTGCACGCCGACGGCCTCTTCGGGCCGGACGGAACCTTTCTCTCCGACGAAGAGTTGGAGGAGAAGTTCCAGGGGGCCGGGGTTCCCGAGGACAAAGACGCGCCCGTGGTCGCCTACTGCAACGGCGGGGTCGCGGCGACCGTGCCGCTCTTCGCGCTCCACCGGCTCGGTTACAGGAACCTCTCCAACTACGATGGGTCGTGGAACGAGTGGGGCGTCAGGGGGGACCTCCCGGCGGAGAGGTAGCTACTAGCACTTAGCTTTTAGCACTTAGCTTTTAGCTTTGCTGGCGGATGCCAGGGGTAGCTTCTCCGTAAGGCGTAACGGGGCTGCGCTCGGTCGGGCTGGGAGACGATAGACCGTGTGGCGGGATCTTCCGCGGACGCACCCCGGTCCCGCCGTGCAGCCCGGTGGCCAAGGGCTAATGGCTAAAAGCTAACGGCTAACTGCTACAATTTTGGGCGGTTATGGAGCGTTCCAGGACAAAAAGGATCATCCTGTGGGTGCTCAGCCCGATCATGGTCCTCGCCGGGATCGCGCTGATCGCCTCCTTCCTCTTGGCCGGCCGGTTGGACAGCACGGCCACCAACAGCAACGACCCCGGCGGCTTCAACGTCCCCAGGCTCGAGACGACCCAGGGCAACGAGGAGACCTCCGAGGCGGGGCCCCAGGACAGGACCCTCAAGCTCACCGTCCCCTCGATGTCCCGCATAGAGAACGACGAGATCCCCTACACCACCGGCGGCGACGAGGAATCGCTGAAGAAGTACGCCGCCATCCACCTCGAAGGCACGGGCTTTCCCTGGCAGGACGAGGCCAACGTCTACATCGCCGGCCATCGCCTCGGCTTCCCCAACACCGAGAGCTGGCTGACCTTCTGGGACATGGACGAGGTCGGGATGGGCGACAAGGTCTTCCTCACCGACGCCGAAGGCACGAAATACACCTACAAAGTGTTTAAAGAGCTCACCGTGGGCCCCTCCAACACCTCCGTAACCGACACCGAACCGGGCAAGAATATCCTCACCCTCCAGACCTGTACCCTGCCGGACTACTCCAAGCGCCTCCTGGTCCAGGCCGAGCTCACGGGTACATCAGAGAAGGCTGCCTAGCTCTTAGCTTTCAGCCATCAGCTTTCAGCATTTGTCGAAGTAAGACCCTAAGCTTTGCCGAACTCCTGGGCTTTGAAGCGTTGGCCCGTTACGCCTTTTGATTCGTCCGAGGCGAGGTACAGGAAGACGGCGGTGTTCTCTTCGGGGGTGATGCGGGTCTGGGGGTCTTCTTCTGGGTAGGCGGCGGCGCGCATGTCGGTGCGCATCCCGCCGGGGTCAACGGCGTTGGAGCGGATGCCGCGATCCTGGAGCTCGGCGGCGAGGATCTGGTTGAGGCCCTCCACCCCGAACTTGCTGACGGAATA
>CAXTDD010000053.1:0-9213 GCA_964242955.1 uncultured Rubrobacteraceae bacterium
GCCTGCTCTTCGGCTTCCTGGTGGCGCCCACGGTCTACAGCCGCAAGGCCGCGCGGGCGGCCTCGCCCGTCCTCATCGTGCTCGGCCTCGAGGCCCTGCTGCTAGCCGCCTGGTATCTGTTTGTTTAGAAACCGTTAGCTATTAGCCTTTAGCTATTAACCCGGTGTGCGGGTTTTTCTCTGGCCGGGTCCACGGGTTCGCCTACCATCGAGGGTGGCCCAACACCCGAAAACGGAGGCGAGAACGCCGTGGACCCGGACGAGTTCATTGTAGCCGTCTACTGCCTGGTGGACGACCTTACGGAGGAGATCCTCGGGGACGGGAGGCTGCGCGAACGCGGCCCCGACCCCACCCTCGACGACCGCGAGGTGCTCACCATGGAGCTCGTCGGCGAGTTCCTCGGCATCGACACCGACTCCGGGATACTCCGCTACTTCCGCGGCCACTTCGGCGAATGGTTCCCCGCGCTATCCGGCGTCCACCGCACCACCTTCCGCCGCCAGGGGGCGAACCTGTGGGCGGCCAAGGAGCGCCTGTGGCGCCGCCTGTGCTCCTCGCCCGAGGCCTCGCCCGCGGGGGAAGAAGGCGAGATCCTCGTGGTCGACTCCGTGCCGATGCCGGCCTGCAAGGGGGCCCGCTCGGGGCGCTGCAAGATCTTGTGGGACGTGGCCGACCGCGGCTACGCCCCGTCCGTGGGCGGCTTCTTCTACGGGGTGCGGGCCCACGTCGTGGTGCGCCGGCCGGGCGTGATCGTGGGCACCAGGCTCGCCCCCGCCAGCACCCACGACCTGCACCCGGCGAGGGGGCTGCTGGCGGAGGCCGGGGAGGGGTGGGTCTTCGGCGACAGGAACTACCGCGCCCCGGGGTTGGCCGAGGAGATGAAGGGCAGAGGACAGAAGCCCCTGATACCGCACAAGATGACGAAGACCGAGCCCCGCCCCTGGCCGCGACCGCTGAAGGGCAAGCGCCAAAGGGTCGAGTGCGTCTTCGGCCAGCTCTGCGGGCGCTACAACGCCAAGAAGGTGTGGGCCAGGGACTCCTGGCACCTGATGAGCCGCTGGCTGCGCAAGGTCCTAAGCCACACCATCGCCTTCGTGCTGTGCCGGCGAGCCGGGCTGGGGCCGCTGCGCTTCGGGGACCTCTTGGCCTAACGAAACCCGCACATCGCGTTATTAGCTTCTTGGCCTTGGGTAGCTCCCCCGCCGGGGATCGGCCTTTTTGAGGACCGCCGTAGACCGTGACCGCGGTAATTTTGTGGGGGTCATAGCGCACGTAGCGCCTCAAACGGAACCCAAAAAGGCTAACAGCTAACGGCTAAAAGCTCTTACAACACCGTCAATAGGGCGACGGCGGTGGCTAGGAACGTCGTCAGGAACAGGATGCCGCTTCCCCTTCCGCCGTGTTCGGCCCTCGTCTCCGGCAGGAGGTGGGCGGCGCCCACGTAGGCGAGGATGCCAGCCGCGGCGCCGGTGAGCAGGCCGAGGGCGCCTTCTCCGGGCGCCGGCAGCGCGAGGACGAGGACGGCGGCTACGGGTATGGCGAGCCCGAGGGAGACGGAGGTGAGCATTATCTGGGCTCTGGTCGCGCGGTCGGCGACCAGTACGGCGGCCAGGGAGATGCCTATTGGTATTTGGTGCACTAGGATGCCGGCGCCGACGAGCCAGGAGGTGATCCCGGCGGCCTCGGCGCCCACGCCGACGGCGAAGCCGTCCGCCAGGTTGTGGACGGTGAGCCCCGCGACGAAAGGCCCCACCGTGCGCTTGTAAAAGCTCGCGCCCGGCGCGTGGTCCGCGGGGACGCGGAGCACGCCCTCGACCAGGAACAGCACGGCGAAGCCGGCCACGAAGCCCATAATGGCGGCCTCTCCCGCCAGCTCCAGGGCTTCCGGGAACAAGTCGGCGAAAGTTATCGCCAGCAGGATGCCGGCGGCCAGGGCCGCCGCGTAGGAGCGTCCCCGCACGCCGAGTTCGCGTCCGAGCAGGGCCAGCAGGCTCGCCCCGGTGAACCCGAGGGCTGCTAGCACCGCCAGGAGAACGGCGCTCACCGCCCTACGGTCGGCCCGCCGGGTCTGCGTCTGGCCTCCAACACGAGGCTAGGTGGACTGCGGGCGTTTGCGGGAGGGTCGGGAGTGGCGGAGGAGCAAGACCATCGCGGCGCCGAGACAGAGCAGGATCGCGACGAACAGGTTCCCGCGCAGCGTGCCCCCGATCAGGAACGCCGGGTCGATCCTGAGCAGCTCCATGAAGCAGCGCCCGAGAGAGTACAAACTGACGTAGAGCAGGAACACGTCCCCGTCCTTGAGCCGGCCGGCGAACCGGCGCGCGACCCACAAGAGGGTAAGGCACACGAGCACGTTCCAGATGCTCTCGTAGAGGAACGTCGGGTGGAAGGTGCTGGCGTCGGTGAACCCGTCCGGCCGGTTCTCGGGGGAGATCCTGATGGCCCACGGCAACTCGGACGGCCGCCCGAAGAGCTCCTGGTTGAAGTAGTTCCCCCAGCGGCCGATGGCCTGGGCTAGGATCAGGCCCGGGGCCACGGCGTCGGCGAAGGCGAGGGCGCTGATGTTGCGGACGCGGGCGAAGATTAGGAGGCCGATGAAGCCCCCGATCACGCCCCCGTAGATCCCAAGCCCACCGTTCCACACCGCCACGACGCCGGGCCACGGGTCGTCGGCGTAGAGGTCGTAGTCGGTGATGACGTGGTAGGCCCGCGCCCCTATGAACCCCGGCGGGATGATGAAGAACAGCGCGTCCAGGGCGAGCTCGCCGTCGTAGCCCTTGCGGACCAGCTCGCGGCCCGAGAGCCAGGTCGCCACCACGATGCCGAGAGCGATGCACAGGCCGTAGTAGCGCAGGGCGAAGGGCCCGGCCTCGAACATGATCGGGGACGGCGGGCTCGGCAACGACGCCAGGAAGGGGACCACGCTACTCCGTCGGGGCGGCCGGGTCTATCGGTGGCGTGCCGGTCGGGTGCGGGTCCTCGGGGGACTGCTCCACCCCGTAGTACGCCTCCAGGACGTGCCTCACGGCCGGACCGGCGGTCATCTCGGAGCCCTCCTGGAACGCGCCGCCGCCCTCGATCATGGTGACCACGACCAGCGGGTCCTCCTGGCCCTCCGTCCAGCCGGCGAACCAGTTCACGAAGTCTCCCGTCGGAAGCTCGCCCGTGCCGGACTTGCCGATCGTGGGAAGCTCGGAGTCCTTGAAGATGTTCTCGGCCGTCCCTTTTTTGGCGGTAACGCCGCGGAATCCCTCTACCACGGTGTCGATCTGGTACTGGTTCGTGTCGACCCGGCCTGCGGGCTCAGGGGAGATCTCCTCGACGACCTTGCCGTTCTGGTCCTCGATGACCTTGCCGACGTGCGGGGTGACGAGGGTCCCCCCGTTGTAGAGGGCGGAGTAGGCCCGGGCCATCTGGACCGGGGAGACCAGCAGGTCCCCCTGCCCGATGGAGAGGTTGACCCAATCCCCAACGCTCCAGTACGCCTCCTCGGCGCTGCCGTGCAGCGCCTTGTAGAGCTCCCTCTCGCCCGCCTCCGTGGGCACCCGGCCCTCCGACTCGCCGCTGATGTCTATCCCGGTGAGCTTGCCGAAACCCCACTTCTCGTAGTACTTCGGCATCCAGTCCTTTTCGCCGGTCTGGTTCCAGATCCAATCGGCCACCTGGTAGAAGAAGATGTCGTTGGAATCCTTTATGGCCTCGGAGAAGTTCTGGGAGCCGTGGTCGCCGAGGTACTCGTAGTTGGGGCTGTTCTGGCGCCAGGACCTGTAGCACGGGCTGACGGAGACGCTCGACGGCCTCCAGCAGTTCTCCGCGTCCATGAGGGCCGTGTCGTTGACGGTGGTGTAGGAGTCGATGACGCCCGCGGCCATGCCGGCGAGGCCGGTAAAGATCTTGAACGTCGAGGCGCCGGGCTGCCCGCCCACGATCGCGCGGTTGGTGAACGGGTAACCGCTCCTCTCGGATGAGAGGTACTCGTACTGCTGGGCCTCCTCCTCTCCCGAGATGCCGCCGACGAAGAGCTGCGGGTCGAAGTCCGGGCGGCTGGCGAGGGCCAGTATCTCCCCGTTCTCGGGGTTCATCGCGATCACGGCGCCACCCCTGCCCTCGTAGCCCTCGGCCCTGGTGCGTTCCAGGGCCGCATCGAGCTCCGACTCTACGACCCTCTGGAGGTCCACGTCCACGGTGAGCGTGAGGTTGTTCCCGGGCTCGGGTTCCTTGACGTGGTCCGGCAGCTCGGAGGTGGGGTCCATCTCGATGGGCGCCCCGTTCTCGTCCACGAACTCGCTCATGGAGTTGAGCCTGGCGCCTTCGGGCACGATCCGGCCGAGCACGTCGATGTCGTACTTCTGCCAGCCGGTCTCGCCCCGCAGCACGTCCTCGTAGGAGACCTCGACGCCGCTCTTGCCGACGACGGCGTCGTTCTCACCCTTCAGGCTCTTGTAGGCGTCCAGCTTCTGCTCGTCCGGCGTGATGGCGCCCGTGTAGCCGAGGACGTGGGAGGCGAGGTTGCCCTCCGGGTAGGAGCGGACCCAGTCGTCGTTCACCGAGACGCCCTTGAACTCGCCCGTGCGCTCGCTGATGTACGTTACCGCGTCCTGTTCGGCGTTCTCTTTGATTAGGATCGGGCTGTGCTGGGCGCCCGTCTGCCAGGCCGCGTCGTAGCGGCCGACCACGGCCTTCGCGTCGGCACCTACGACCTCGGCCAGCTCGCGGACCCTCTGGCGGCCGGCGGCCACGTCGGGCTCCGGGTTGTCCCCGTTCTTGGAGATCTCGTTCGGGATGGCCGTGACGTTCAGGCCGGCCACGTTGTTGGCGAGGATCTCGCCGTCGCGGTCCTTGATGACGCCGCGCTGGGCGGGGTCTTTTACCGTAAGGGTGCCCGTAGCCTGGGCCATGTCGTTGTACTCCTCGCCGGTGAGCACCTGCAGGTACCACAGGCGGGCGCCGAGCACGGCAAAGACGAGCGCGATGAGCACCGCCAGAGAGACGACCCTCACCTGCATGTTGCCCTTGGTCATCGGCGGGGTCTCGACCCGCTTTTTGGCCGGGGGCGTCTCGTTCGGTTTACGGACTGGCGGCCGGAGCAACCTCTACTCCCCCCTCGCTGTATCCGGTTTCAACTCTTGGCGACTTTCTCGGCCTGCACGATCAGGCGCCGCGAGTAGTCCGGCAGCGTGCAGGTCTGGAGCGTCACGATGTTGCGCCCATCGACGGGCCGCGTCACGGAGACCTGGGTGGGCTCCACCACGAAGTCCCTGAAGACCTTGTAGACGTAGCGTTTGCCGTCGGCGTCGGTCAGGAAGATCTTGTCGCCCTTATCGAGCACGTTGAGGTCCCAGAAGGCGAAGAAGCTGTCGGTGCCGGGGTACCCGAGCCGGTGTCCGGCGATGTAGACGTTGGCCTCCCTCTCCCAGGGGTTCCCCGTCCCCCGCAGATGGACGCCGGCGTACTTCTTGAAGGCGGCCTCGTTGGTGCCGTCGGCGTAGGGAACGGTCGCGCCGCTTACGCGGTTCATGCCGGGGATGGTGACCTTTAGCGTCTTGTCTTTCGGCCCCTCGACGACGGTCGGCTCTCCGCCGGCCTTCTTCTTTTCGAGGGACTTGTCTACCTCGGGGGAGACCACCGGTTCTGCCGGGCGGGCGGCCGTGCGGGCGACGGGCTCGACGTTGCTGGCGGCGCCGGCGTCCTTTGCCGGGGAGTTGGCGAAGAACGTGAGGGCTACGGCGAAGCCCGCCCCGACCAGGAGCAGGCTCATGACGTTCAAGACCGTGTCCGTGCCGCGCCTTATATTCTTCCCTCCCTTTGATGGCCCCGGCCGTCCGGCCGGCGACCGAGCTCGGATCGCAACCCATTGTATCGGAAAAGCGGACGGCTACTAGTCCTGCCGGTCCCCCACCGCGAAGTATTTTCTGGCGACGGTCCGGCCACCCCCGTCCTTACCGCCAGAGTCCAGCCGAACTTTCACGCCGTACTCGCCGGCCGGCAGCGCCCCTCCCCGCGCGCCTTTCACGACGAAAGAGACGACCCCGGAGACCCCGTTCCCGGAGACCGAGAGCCGCTCCTCCCCCCCGCCGTCCGCGACGACGCCGCCGGTTCGGAGGAGCCGCGAGAAGACCGACGAGCGTCCCGAGCGCTCGACAGTGGCGGCCATCGCGGCCCGCGGGGGTAGATCCTCGACCCGCAGGTACACGCGTACCGCCTCCGTTCCCGCGCCGAACCGGGAGGCGTCCGACCGCGGAAAAGGCGCGTCTCCGGTGCTGGCCGAGATCTCCTCGACCCCCGGCGCCCGCATCTCCTCACCCACCGGGAAGTTCTTGCCCCCGGACGGGAGCAAGGACACGAATAAGGCGCCGGCCACCGCGACGACGGCGATGACCGTCGGGATGCGCCACGGTCGGGACGGACGGCGGTGGGGCTTCGGCGTCGTGGTGTCGGGCAGGCGGCTCACTCGGCGTTTCGGGCACCGTCCTTCTCCCTGGAGCGTTTCCAGATCAGGAGCGTGGCCGCGTTGTGGGCCGCGTGGGCGACGATCGGGGCGAGCAGGCCGCCGGTCCACACGAAGAGGAGGCCGAAAACCACCCCGGCCAGGACGGCCCAGGCCGTCCACAGCAGGTACCGGCGGTCGGGACCTATATGGGCCAGCCCGAAGGCCGCGGAGGCGATCAGCAGGCCGAACTCCTGCTGCACGGCGCCGCGAAAGAACACCTCCTCCCCGACGCCGGAGAACAGGGCTACGAGGACCAGCCCACCCCGGTCAGCCCGGTCCACGAGGCTCGGGGCCAGCTCGTCGGCGAGCTTGCGGGCGATCGGGACGAGGCGGTACGTCACCAGCGAGAGCGCGACGGTCACGGTGGCTGTCGCGCCACCGGCCAGCAACCCCGGAGCGGGCCTCGGGCCGAAGACGTTCAGGTCCATGCCGGCGAGCCCGCACCAGACGGCGCCGGCGACGGTCAGGCGGCCGGTGCACACCGCGGCAAAAGAGGCGAAGCGGGAGTCCACGGCGGGGCTACCGGCGGGGTCGGAGGGGGAGCGCTGCAGGGGAAACCATAAGGCGGTATTGTACCGGAAGCCAAAATCGTCCGGCCGCATCCAGAACAAGAGGAGCGCAGGGGTAGGAGATGATCGACGAGTCGATATTCAAGGCCTACGACATCCGCGGGACCGTGCCCGAGCAGCTAGACGGTGGGGTCGCCAGGGACATCGGGCGGGCCTTCGTCAACCACCTCGGCCTCTCCGGCTCGCGGGTCGTCGTCGCCAGGGACATGCGGCTCTCCGGGCAGGAGCTCCAGGCGGCGTTCGTCGAGGGGGTGACGGAGGCCGGGGCGGACGTCCTCGACCTCGGGATGGTCTCGACCGATGCTTTGTATTTCGCCGTCGGGCATCTGGAGGAGCCGGGGGGGGCCATGATCACGGCCTCCCACAACCCCAAGAACTACAACGGCTTCAAGCTGTGTAGGGAGGAGGCCATCGCGCTCTCGGGGGAGTCGGGCATCGGGCAGATCCGGGACCTCATCACCTCCGGCAAGCTCCCGAACCCGGCCGAGTACCCGGGCTCCGTCGAGCGGAGCGACATCGCCGAGGACTACGCGAAGCACTGCCTGAACTTTATCGACATCGACGGCTTGAGGCCGCTCAAGATCGTGGTGGACGCCGGCAACGGCATGGCCGGAAAGATGGTCCCCCCCATCTTCGAGAAGCTGCCGTTCGAGTACGTCCCGATGTACTTCGAGCTGGACGGCTCGTTCCCGAACCACCCGCCCAACCCCATCGAGCCGGAGAACGTGAGGGAGCTGCAGGAGCGGGTCCGCTCCGAGGGCGCGGACTTCGGGGTTGCCTTCGACGGCGACGCCGACCGCTGCTTTATAGTGAACGAGAAGGGCGAGACCATCGACGGGGACATCCTGGCCGCCCTTATAGCCAAGAACGTCCTGGAGAAGGAGCCGGGGGCCACGATCATCTACAGCGCCGTCTGCTCTAGGGCGTTCCCCGAACTCGTCCGCCGGGAAGGCGGAAAACCCGTCCGGACCAAGGCCGGCCACTCCATCATAAAGCCCGTGATGCGCGAGCGGGACGCGGCTTTCGGCGGGGAGCACTCCGCCCACTTCTACTTCAGAAACAACTTCTTCGCCGACTCGGGCATCATCGCCATGCTCACCGTCGCCGAACTCGTCGGCCGCCAGGAGAAACCGATCTCCGACCTCATCTCCCCGATAAATCCCTACTACCGCTCGGGCGAGATAAACTCCGAGGTGAACGACCAGGGCGCGACACTAGAGAAGGTCGAAAAGAGGTTCTCGGAGAACGAGGGGGCCAAGATGGACCACCTCGACGGCCTCACCGTGGACCTGGGCGACTGGTGGTTCAACCTCCGTCCTTCCAACACCGAGCCCCTCCTCCGCCTCAACGTGGAGGCCTCCGACAGGGAGAAGCTGGAGAGACAGCGAGATACCTTGTTGGGCCTGATCCGGGGGTAGCTCCTCCCCACGGTCGTCGCGCACGCCGGCCCACGGGCGAGTCTGAGCACGCTCCGGCTATCGCCCCCGCTTTCAGCTTGTCGGCTTTTTCCTTTTGAGGGCCGGTCCGGATAGGGTGTCGGTACTCCGGTTCTGGACGTTCCTCGGTCACTGGCGGGTATCGAACCCGCCCCCACAGGGTCGGCGGGAGCGCGATTGCCGCGGGGAGACGCCCGCCCGGTTTCGGTTACGGTGCGTCCCGCGCCCCGGGTAACGACGCCCATCGGAGAGCCGAGAGCCACCGGAGGGAGCGTGCTGAGAGGCGTGCAGCGCCGGGCTGAGAAGCGGAGCCCGAAGGGCGCGGCGTGCCGGAGGCGTGAAGCGGCGACCCGGCTAGCTCACCACGATCAGGTTGCGGACCTCGGTGACGCCTTCGACGCCCGCGGCGATCTCGGCCGCGGCTTCGCGGGCCTCCTGTGAGGGCGCAGGACCCCGGAGTTCGGCGACGCCGTCGTTTACTTCGACGTTGACGCGCGGCATGGACGCCGTGCGCGGGTCCTCGCCGATGCGGGTCCTTATGCGTTGCACGACTTCCTCCTGCGACTCGCCCACGCCGGGGACGCTGCCGCGGCGCTGCTCCCCGATCAGGGGCCCGGAGGACGGGTCTGAGAAGTCGCGCGCGCCGCCGGTGCGGTTGGGGCCGTCCGGCCGCTGGTGAGGGGGCGGCGGAACGGCGCGATCGTCTTCGCCAGCGAGA
>CAXTDD010000054.1:0-9204 GCA_964242955.1 uncultured Rubrobacteraceae bacterium
AAACCATAAGGAACGGGGTGCCGGTGCAGGTCGCTGACCAACCACCCGCGCACCATATACCGGCGCCATCCCCGCACCGGGCGCGTCCTCGTTCTTTTCGGACGTTCCGCGGTACCGCTTAAGGCCTTGTGTTCTTCGGGGCCATCCCGGTAACATGCGACGGACGAGATCTGACGGGGAAGTACCGATCTGATGGGCCAACAATGATGCCGCCGGAGCATTCGTTGCCGCCCTCGATTCGCCGGGCACCGCGAACCCGATGAGACGGGTCTTGACCGCGACAGCCTCCGTCCCCATCCTTGAGAGACCGGAAGACGGTGCGCCGCTCGTCACCGAGCTGGTGCTTGGGGAGCGCCTGGTGGTCGTGGGCGAACACGCCGGCTGGCTCGAGGTCGTCGTACCCGGCCACGCCACCCGCCTCGATCCACGCGGCTACCCCGGTTGGGCACGTCCCGACGGGCTACTGGAGGGCACGGATTGGAGTCCCGACCTCGTAGTCGTCGCGGGCAACGGCGCCGGCCTCCCGCTCGGCGCGCTGGTCCGGGGTAACGGAGGTAACGTTCGACTTCCGGACGAAACCGCGGTGACGTTGGAGCCGGACGCGGTGCGTCCCGTCGGCGAGGCGGTCGGGGCCTCCCCAGTCGGGATCTCGCACACGCTCCTCGGCCTGCCGTACAGGTGGGGCGGCACCGACTCTACTACCGGGATGGATTGCTCCGGGATGGTCTTCCGGGTGATGCGACTCCTCGGCATCACCGTCCCGCGCGACGCGGACGATCAGTTCGAGAGGGCGCACTTCAAGAGCCGCGAGAGTTGGGAGAGGGCAAGGATGGATGACCTGATCTTCTTCGGAAGAGACGCCGTCACCCACGTCGGCTTCTACCTCGGAAACGGAGCCTACATCTCGGAACACGGGTCTGCCGGTACCGTGGTGCGCGGCGTGGAAGAGGACCCTTACTGGGGGTTTGCCCGCTACTTTTGACGAAACTCCATCCGTCATTCGGCGGGCGCTGTGATCCAGGCCGCGTTCGATTATACTTTGTATAACACAGCGTTAGAGTAAGGGGAGCGTAGTGGAGACGTGGCGCAAGCTCAGCAAGGTTGGCGGGTCTGTGATGTTGCCGATTCCACCGGAGATACTCGAAGAGTTGGCCCTGGAGGCCGGTTCCGAAGTGAAGGTATCCTCTGGTGGCGGCCAGATCCGGGTCGAGGCGGCGGGTCCGAGGCCTTCCCCCGAGGCGGTGGAGTTCATGCGCCGCTTTATGGGTGAGTACGATCAGGCCTTGAGAAACCTCGCTGGCAGGTAGCGCTTGCGACCGGGCGTGGCCGAAATTCTCTTCTTTCATACCGTGTCCATTCAGGAGTACGGTGGCTCGGAGGGTGTTAGGAACCCCGGAGCCCTGGAGGCGGCGGTGGCCCGTCCATGGTCCGCGTCCTTCGGACAGGAGCACTTTTCTACAATCTTCGAGAAGGCGGCGGCGCTTACCGAGAGCATAATTCGACGCCACCCGTTCGTAGACGGCAACAAGAGGACGGGCATATCCGCCGGCGCTTATCTGCTCTCCACCTTCGGTTACGGGCTTACGGCGACAAACGACGGGTTGGAAGAGCTAGCGGTCTCGGTGGCAACGGGGGACCTTATCCTCGTGGAGATGGCCCGATGGTTCGAGGATCACTCGCGAGAAGTCTGACCGCACGGGTTGACCCCCGTCCGAATGTCTAGTTCCGACCTCCGCCAAGCCCCGGTGGTATCGTTGCACGCCTTGTACGGGCGGCCCAAGAACGTGCGATTTGGGGGACGAAGTTTTGTACGGGGATGGGGTCGCGGCGGGTTTCACGGTGCTGTACCTTGCGTCTGGGTGTCGCGAGAACTTAACATGCAAGAAGCGGGCGTGCATGCAAAGGGAGGGGGAAGAATTGAGGGGCATAGCGAATGCCAGGTTGGGCGGAGGGTCGCCCCTCCGCCTCAAGCAGGTGACCCGCAGGGACTTCTTGAGGGTTGGTGGCGCCGGACTGGCGGGGACGGTCTTGCTGGGTGCTACGGGCTGCAACGTCTTCGGCGGCCAGAGCGGCGGCGGTGGTAACGACGGTAGCGGCGGGAAGATTTTGAACGATTACCTGGAGGGGGATATTTCGACGCTCGATCCCGGGGCGGCCACGGACGGGTACTCGTTCGCGGTGATCAACAACCTCGCGGAGGGCCTCTACCGCCTCGACGAGAACGAGGAACCCCGGCCGGCGATGGCCGAGGGCGTCGAGGTCAGCGGCGACAAGCTCACGTACACTTTCACGCTCCGGGACGGCGTAAGGTGGTCCAACGGGGAGCCCGTCACGTCCAGGGACTTCAAGTACGCCTGGCTCAGGGCCATGGACCCGGAGATCGCCCAGCTCTACTCCTTTATCCTCTCGGACTACATCGAGGGCGGGGTGGAGTACGCGGCCGGAGATGGGGGCGCCGGCGACGTGGCGATCGGTACGCCCGACGACGGGACGCTGGAGGTTACGCTCTCGGACCCGGCGCCGTACTTTTTGAGCCTGACCGCCTTTCCGACGTACATGCCGTTGAACCAGAAGTTCGTCGAGCAGCAGGGCGACGAGTTCGCCCAGGGCGCCGACACGCTCATCTCCAACGGGCCCTACGAGGTGACGGAGTTCGATCCTTCGAGCAGGGTAGTCTTCGAGAAGAACGGGGAGTACTGGGACAAAGACAACGTGGCCTTAGAGAAGGTCAACGTCAGGATCATCAAGAGCCCTGACACCGCGCTGAACCTCTACGAGGCTGGGGACCTCGACGCGGTTTTGCTCACCTCGGACAACGTCGAGCAGTTCAGGGACTCCCCGGGGTACGCCGAGACGACGACCTTCTCGACGATACTGCTGTACCTGAACAACGGGGACCCGGCGCTCTCCAACGAGAACGTCCGGCGGGCGCTCCAGACGGGCTTCGACCGGCAGGCCTACGTGGACACCCTGCTCGGCGGCATCGGGGAGGCCGCCTACGGGCTGGTGGCGCCCGGCATAGACGGTCCGGAGGGCCAGACTTTCCGCGAGGCCGTGGGCAACACGGTGCCGGAGTCGAGTCCGGGTGAGGCCCGCGAGCTCTGGGAGCGCGGCGTCGAGGAGCTGGGCCGGGAGCCCAGGCTCGAGATCCTGGTCAGCGACGAGAAGGGCTCCCAGGATCTCGGCGTCTTCATGCAGGCCCAGTTCGAGGAGAACCTGGGGACGCGGGTAAAGGTGACCTCGCTCCCCTTCGATACGCTGCTGGAGAGGGAAGACTCCGGGGACTACCAGATGGCCGTCTCCTCCTGGATAGCGGACTACAACGACCCTATGACCTTCCTGGACCTGTGGACTTCGGACGCGTCCTTCAACAAGGTGGACTTCTCCAACGACCGCTACGATGGGCTCATAGCCCAGGCCAAGGCCGAGCCTGACGCGGCCAGACGCATGGACATGATGGTGGAGGCCGAGAGGCTCGTCGTAGAAGATTCGGCCGCGCTGGCCCCGATCTACTACTTCGCCTCCGCGAGCTTGACAAAGCCGTACGTAAGAAACTACGTAGTCCACCCCTACGGACCCGCTTCCGACTACAAGTACACGAGCATCCGGAAGTAACCGCGGGCGTCTTGCTCCGGCCGGTGTTCGGGGCTCTCGGTGTAAGCTCTCCGGTGTGATCCGGCGGGGTTTGCTCAGGACCAACCGGGCATACGGGTTGCTGTGGATAGCGCGGACCGTGTCGATGATGGGAAGCGCGATCTCGGCCACGACCCTCGTGCTCTACCTCGGGCAGATCGGGGTGTCGCCGTTCGGGCTCGGGGGCGTGCTCGTCGCCCAGGCGCTGCCGCAGGCCCTCGGGCCCCTCGCGGGCACCCTCTCGGACCGGACGGAAGGGAGCCGGCTGATGGTCTTCTGCGCCCTCGGTCAGGCGGTCTTCGTGGGCGCGATCGCGCTCTTCCTGCCGCCGTACTGGCTCCTGGCGTCCCTGGGCGCGGCCTCCTCCACGCTCTCCGCGCTCTTCTCGCCCGCCGCCAAGAGCGCGGTCCCGCGCCTCGTCGACCAGCAAGAACTCACCCGGGCGAACACGCTCATGGGCTCATCCTTCAACCTGAGCATAGCCGCCGGCCCAGCCCTGGGCGCCCTCCTCGTCGCCGGTCCAGGCGCGAGGGCGGCCTTCGCACTCGACGCGGCGACCTTCCTCGTCTCCGCGCTCGTGCTCCTGCGGCTGCCGCCGCTGCCGGGCCACCCACGCGACGGCGCGGACGCCGATGGTCCGGTGCGAAAGTTCCTCTCCGAGGCGCGCGAGGGCCTCTCCTACCTCGCCTCGCACCGGGTCGCCAGGGCCGTCGCGGTCGGGCTCTTCCTCTCCGTGTGTTTCGCCGCGCTGGACGACGTGGCGTTGCTCTTCCTCGTCACCGACTCGTTAGGCGCGAGCCGGCTTTACGTCGGCGCGGCGCTCAGCGCCTACGGCACGGCGATGGTCGTGGCACCCCTTGTGCTGCTGCGTCTTCGGCGTCTCGCGCAGGCGCCGGGGCTCGTTTTGACCCTGGGGTTGCTGCTCACCGGGGCGGGGTTGGTGCTCACCGGCATCTCCCCCGGGGTTGTGGCCCTGCTCGCCTTCTACATCGTCGCCGGGGTGGGGAACGGCCTGGAGAACGTGGCTTGCGACACCCTGATCGGCAGGACCGTAGAGCCCTCCAAACTGGGACGGGTCTTCGGGACCGTCTACGGCCCGATCTTCCTGGCAAGCACCCTCGCCGCCGGCGCGGGCGCCGTGCTCGTGGACCTCACCTCTCCCAGGATCACGTTCCTGGTGGGCGGGGCTGGCGTGCTCCTCGTGCTCCTGCTCGTGCGGCGGATGCTCCCGGGATCGCCCGAAGAACCCGAGGCCGGTCGAGGGATGTTCTAGTGTCTCGACGCGGGCGACGCTGGAGTGAGGCGCCCAGGCGGCGTTTGTACACTTGTACAACGCCCCAGATACCGCGTTGCACGATCATCAAAAAAAGTTCTATACTGCGGCCGTATACGCTCGTGAATGCGCTCGCGGGTGGGATCCAGGGTTTATGCGTAGCCGCAGAACGAGCAATGGACGGGGGCCCGGTACCTCCACGCGCAGAGGGCACCGGGGTTAGAGAGGAGAACGCATGAGGAGCAAGACAAAGTCTCGACTACCGGAGGAGATCGCGGCGGATCTCAAAAACATAAGCCGCCGGGATTTCCTCCGGATGGGCGGTGCCGGCCTGACGGGCGCGGTACTCCTGGGCACGGCGGGCTGCGGCGTCTTCGGCGGCGGCCAGGGTGGCAACGGTGGCGGAGGAGGCGGTGGCGGCAACTCCATCACCGTGAACCTGCAAGACTCCATCCGCGGGCTCGACACGGCCATCACCGCGACCGACGAGGTCTCTTTCAACGTGCTCGTCAACTGTATCGAGGGCCTGCAGCGGCTCGACGAGAACGACGAGCCCATACCGGGCGTGGCCGAGAGCGTAGAGACCAGCGGGGACGACCTGACCTACACCTTCTCGCTGCGCGACACCAACTGGTCCAACGGCGACCCCGTGACGTCGCAGGACTTCGCCTTCGCGTGGCTGAGGGCGATGGACCCTGACAACGCCGCGGAGTACGCCTACATCCTCACCACCTTCATAGAGGGCGGCGCCGATTTCAACGGCGGGCCGACCAGCGAGGACGACCAGGCCGAGCACGACCGGCTGCGCGATGCCGTCGGCATAGCGACGCCGGACGACAAGACGCTCGAGGTGACGCTTGCTGCCCCCGCGCCGTTCTGGCTGGGCCTCACGTCCTTCGCGCTCTACTACCCGCAGAACCAGGCGTTCGTCGAGGAGCAGGGCGACGAGTACGGGCAGAGCGTCGACGCGCTCCTCTTCAACGGGCCGTACACCCTCACCGACTACAATCCCACCCAGGGCGTGACCTTCGTCAAAAACGACGACTACTGGGACGCCGCCAACGTCAACATACCGCGGGTGCAGGGCAGGGTCGTCAAAGAGGTCGAGACCGCCGTCAACCTGTTCGAGGCGGGGGACCTGGACATCACCGAGATCACCCAGGAGTTCGTGGACGAGTACCAGGGCCAGCCGCCCTTCGACCAGCGGTCGGAGTTCGCCTGCTACTACATGTCCTTCAACCAGAACGCCGTCCCGATTTTCAACAACCCCAACATCCGCAGGGCGTTCCTGATCGGCTTCGACAAAGAACAGTTGACCGGCAACATCTTCAACGACGGTTCGGTGCCGGCGACGGGGCTCGTGCCCGCCGGGATATCCGGGCCCGGGAACCAGACCTTCCGCGAGTACGTGGGGCAGACGGCGGGCGATTTCGACCCCCAGGAAGCGCGCCGGCTCTTCGAGCAGGGCATCCAGGAGGAGGGCGGGGAGAACCCGACCATCGAGCTACTGTCTTACGAGACCTCCACGGCGCGTGACGCCGCCACGTTTTTGCAGTCGCAGTACGAGGAGAACCTCGGGGCGAAGATCAACGTCACGATACAGCCGTTCGACCGGAAGCTGGAGCTCGAGGAGGACGGCGACTTCCAGTTCTCCTTCCAGGGCTGGGGCGCGGACTACAACGACCCGATGACCTACATGGACCTCTGGCTCTCGGACTCTTCCTTCAATACCGGCGGTTACGATAACCCGGATTACGACGACCTCATCACGCAGGCCCAGGAGGAGACGGACCCCGCGCGGCGCATGGAGATCATGCGAGAGGCCGAGAGACTCCTGGTGGAGGAGGACGCGGGTGTCGTGCCCCTGCACTTCGAGGGCGTGACAAGGCTCATAAACCCCTCCATCAGGAACTTTACGTACCACAACCTTGGTGGCTCCCTGGACCTCAAGCTGTACAGGCTGCAGGGCTAAGGCCGACGGAGACCGGGAAGGCTGCGGGCATGCATCGAGAGCTCTCCCAGGGGAGACGCTCCGGTCCGTTCGCGGTCTTCTGCGGGATGTTTGGGAAGGCGGGTTTTTAGGTGCTCAGGTACGTTGCCAAGCGCGTCGTGTTGATGTTCGTCACGCTGTTCGTCATCATCAGCATCACTTTTTTTATAAGTAAGTTGCTTCCGGGGACGCCCTTCGCCGACGACAAGCTCACGCCCCAGACCCAGGAGATACTCTTCGAGAAGTACGGCCTCGACGAGCCGCTGTACGTGCAGTACGCGAAGTACATGCTCAACGTGGCGCAGGGGGATCTTGGCAACTCGTTCTACTTCGAGAGCCGTCCCGTGCTGACGATACTCCTGGACGCCGCGCCGGTCTCGGCCTTCCTGGGCGTGCAGGCGGTAGTCTTCGGGCTCGTCGTGGGGCTGGCGCTGGGCATCGTCTCCGCCCTCCGGCACAACTCTGTGTGGGACACGGTGGCGGTGGTGATCGCGGTGCTCGGCGTTTCCGTGCCGAGTTTTGTGCTCGGGCCGATCTTGCAGTACTGGCTCGCGGTGAGGTTCAAGGTCTTTCCTCCCGCGTTCTTCGATAGCTGGCTGCACTCCGTGCTGCCGTCTATCGCTCTCTCGGTGTTCGTGATCTCGACGGTGGCCCGGTTCGTGAGGTCGGAGATGCTGGAGGTGTTGGGCCAGGATTACATCACGCTCGCCAAGTCCAAGGGGCTCACGGGCCTTGCGGTCATCGTCCGGCACGTGTTGAGGAACGCGATGATCCCGCTCGTCACGGTGCTCGCGCCGCTGGCAGTCTTTCTGATAACGGGCTCTCTGGTGATCGAGCAGATCTTCGCGGTGCCGGGCATCGGCGAGCAGTTCGTGAGCTCGATCCGGGTGAACGACTACTCGATGATCCTGGGCACCACCATCTTTCTCTCGGTCCTTTTCATAATCGCGCTCCTTATACAGGACATCTTGTACGGCATCATAGACCCGCGCATCCGTGTCGGCGGCGCCGGAGAGTAGGGGAAAGCATGGAGACCGAACGCAGAGATCTAACGCCGGACCTCTTCGGGTCCATAGACCTCAGGGAGCTGGACAGCGAGAAGATCGCCGGCCCCTCGGTAGGGTTCTGGAAGGACTCCTGGATACGGCTCAGAAAGAACAAGGGGGCCCTGATAAGCCTGGTGCTCATCGCGGTCTTGTTGGTGATGGCTTTCGTCCTCGGCCCGCTGCTGTCGAGTCAGACGCCCTACGCTCAGGACGTGACCCGAAGCTACGCCGGGCCGTCGTCCGAGTACTGGTTCGGCACCGACAAGTTCGGGCGGGACATGTGGACCCGGTTGTGGGCGGGAACGCGGGTCTCGCTCTACATCGCTTTTCTGGCCGCCGCCCTGGACCTCTTCGTCGGCGTCGCCTACGGGGCCGTCTCGGGGTTCGTCGGCGGGCGGGTGGACAACGGGATGCAGCGCGTCATCGAGGTTCTGGTCGGCATACCGAGCCTCGTGGTCGCGATCCTGGCGATGACCGTCTTCAGCCCGGGGATCGTAACCATCACCATCGCGATCGGGATAACCGGGTGGGTGTACATGGCCCGCATCGTGCGCGGCCGGATGATGCAACTGAAGAACCAGGAGTTCGCCCTGGCCTCGCGGTCTCTGGGGGCCAGCGGGTCGCGGCTTGTGCGAAGGCACCTGCTCCCTAACTCTTTAGGCCCGATCATAGTCAACCTGATGTTTACCATTCCGTCGGCCATCTTCGCGGAGGCATTCTTGAGCTTTATCGGGCTCGGCATCCAGGTGCCGGAGGCTTCCCTGGGGTCCCTCATCAGCGACGGGGCCGGAGAGTTGCGGTTCCATCCCTACCTGCTGTGGTTTCCCTCTGCGGTCTTCTGCCTGATCATGATCAGCTTCAACCTCCTCGGCGACGGCCTGCGCGACGCGTTCGACCCCAGGATGCGGAAGTAGAATGGACCCCATGAACAACGAGAGCATTCTGCAAGTAAAGGACCTCCGGATCTCCTTCAAGACCTACGCCGGCGAGGTGCAGGCCGTCAGGGGGGCCTCCTTCGACCTGCGTCAAGGCGAGACGCTCGCCATCGTCGGGGAGTCGGGCTCAGGGAAATCCGTGGCGGCCAGGAGCATCATGAGGTTGAACCCCGAGGCGAACACCCTGGTTCGGGGAGGCGAGATCCTCTTCGAGGGGGAGGACATCCTCAAGCATTCGGAGAGGCGGATGCAGAGCATAAGGGGGCCGAAGATCGCGATGGTCTTCCAGGACCCGATGACCTCGCTCGACCCGACGATGCGGGTGGG
>CAXTDD010000055.1:0-9185 GCA_964242955.1 uncultured Rubrobacteraceae bacterium
GGGGGAGTCAGTCGGGTGGGGTGAGCCTGCGTTACGGCATCTGGGATCAGACGCAGCTCCCTGCAATGGAGCAGATCGTCGCGGCGTTCACCAAAGAGAACCCCAAGGTTTCGGTCGAGATAGAGCTGACGCCCTACGACGACTACCTCACCAAGTACGAGGGCGCGGCGGAGGGAGGCACGCTTCCCGACGTATTCTGGATGGAGCCGATCTGGTTCCGCATGTTCGCCGGCAACGACATCCTCCTGCCGGTCACCGATAAGATCAGGGAAGGCGACGTCGACCTCTCCGCATACCCGAAACAGGTTGTCGAGTTCTTCGCGTTCGGCGGCGACAATTACGCGCTGCCCAAAGACTTCGACACCATCGGGCTCTGGTACAATGAGAAGCTCTTCGACGCCGCCGGGGTCCCTTACCCGGACGAGACATGGGACTGGCAAGCCTTCACCGACGCGGCGGTAGAGCTCACGGACGGCCCGAGAGGCGTCTACGGAACGGCCGCACCGCTCGATCCGCAGCAAGGACACTGGAACACGATCCATCAGGCCGGCGGTTCGGTAGTCGAATCCGGCGGAGGCACGCTCAGGTCCGGTTACGGAGACCCCGAGGCGGTAGACGGGGTGAAGTTCTGGACCGATTTGATCCTCGAACACAAAGCCTCGCCGGATCTTGCGCAGATGACCGAGACGGAACCGTATCTCTCTTTCTTCTCGGGCAAGGTCGCCATGATCTTCCTCGGGAGTTGGAACGCCGTGCTGCTCAAAGAAGAGGACAAAGAGGTCGCGGAGGCCATCAACGCCGCGGTGTTGCCCGAAGGCGTCCAGCGCGCCACCATGACCAACGGGCTCGGCAACGTGATCTCGGCCAATACCGAGTATCCGGAAGAGGCCTGGAGGTTCGCCAGGTTCCTCGGCGATCGGAAGGCGGCGGAGATCCAGGCCCAGACCGGCACGGTGATACCGGCTCTCGAAGGCGCCCAGAGAGCGTGGGTGGAATCCTACCCGAACTTCGATGCCGGGGTTTTCGTTGACCAGGTCGAGAACGCGAGCCCGGTCCCGGTCTCCGACAACGTCTCCAAGTGGCAGCAGGTCGAGCTAGAGCAGCTCCGAGAGGCCTGGACCGGCAACGTGGACCCGGAAGAAGCGTGCGGGCGGGTGGCCCAAGAGATGGACGCCATACTCGTAGAGGAGAGGGAGGGTTAGGCCCCGTGGCGGTCGGGACCGAGAGGACGCGCGCTTCGGGGACCGATCCTACCCCGCCCGAACAGCCCAACCGGCGGCGCAAATGGAGCCGCATGAGGCGCAGCGACGTGTTCTGGGGCTACGCTATGATCGCCCCGAGTATCCTGGGCATACTGGCCTTTTCTCTGTGGCCGATAGCCCAGACGGTCTACTTGAGCTTTACGGAATCGGAGGCGTTCGGCAACCAGGAGTGGGTCGGCCTGGCCAACTACGCAGAGTTGCTGCGCGACCAGGATTTCCGGCTCGCGCTCAGGAACACGCTCGTGTACACGGTCTTGAGCGTCGCGGTCACGCAGGTCGTGGCGTTGCTTTTGGCCGTGCTGCTCAACCAGAAGCTGCGGGGGACATCCGTCTACAGGACGCTCTTCTTCCTGCCCGTGGTCACGATGCCCGCAGCCACGGCGCTGGTGTGGAACTGGCTCTACAACGCGGATCACGGTCTGATCAACCACGGTTTGAGTTTCCTCGGCGTCCCCGGTGTCTCGTGGCTCACGAACCCGAACACTGCCCTCTACGCGATCACGATCGTCGGAATCTGGGGCGGTATCGGGTACGCGATGGTGCTTTTTCTGGCCGGGCTTCAGACTATACCGACCGAGTACTACGACGCGGCCTCCGTCGACGGCGCCGGGGCCGCGACGAAGTTCTTCCGCATAACCCTGCCGCTGCTCTCCCGCACGGTCTTCTTCGTTACGGTAGTCTCGCTCATCAACGCCTTCCAGATCTTCGACCTCGTCTACATGATGGTCGGCGGGGGCGGGGCCGGGGGTGCTATGAGCCCAGTCATAAAGGACACGCAGTCTGTCGTGTACCTCTTCTACAGGCACTCCTTCGTGATGAACGAACGGGGCTACGGGGCCGCCATCATCCTAGTCTTGTTCGCCCTGATCATGGTTCTGACCCTCGTGCAACTCAGGCTCCAAAGAAAGTGGGTGCATTATGAGTAGGCGGCAGGCTCCAGTAGGACGATGGGGCCGCGTGCGTCCGGCCACGGTCCTCGCGCACGCCGTGCTGGCCGTGGGGTCGCTGTTCATGATCGGGCCGTTCGTGTGGTCGCTTCTGACCTCGCTCAAGAGCTTCGGTGAGGCGACGCGGGTACCGCCGACCATCCTACCGTCGGAGTTCATGTGGGGAAATTACTCCGAGGTCGTCTCGACCCTACCGTTCCTCGACTTCTACAAGAACTCGATCATCGTCACGGGCTGCCAGGTCCTCGGGGTACTCGTGATCTCCTCGATGTCCGGCTACGCTTTCGCCCGGATCGACTTTCCCGGCCGCGGGTTCCTGTTCCTGGTGCATCTGGCCGTGCTGATGATTCCCTTCCAGCTCTTCCTGATCCCGCAGTTCCTGATCATGGTCAACCTCGGGTGGGTCAACACGCTTCAGGCCCTGATCGTGCCAGGCCTCTTCAGCGCCTTCGGGACGTTCTTGATGCGGCAGTTCTTCGCCGGGTTCCCGAAGGAGCTGGAGGAGGCGGCCAAGCTCGACGGTTGCAACCACTTCCAGATCTACCGCCGCATCATGCTGCCCCTGGCGAAGCCTGGCCTGATAGCGCTCGCCATCTTCACGTTCCTGTGGTCCTGGAACGACTTCCTCTGGCCGCTGGTGGTCATAAACTCGCCCGAGAACACGACCCTCGCCGCCGGCCTGGCGTTTTTGCAGGGCCAGCGCCTGACGGATTTCCCGCTCCTGATGGCCGGCGCGACGCTCTCGACCGTGCCCGTGATAGTTATATTCGTCCTCCTGCAACGCCAGTTCGTCGACGGCGTAGCAACGACGGGGCTGAAGTGACGGAGCGGGAATCCGGTTCCCTCGCAGACCTCCCGCTGCGCGAGTACCGGCCCATCGGCCGTCTCGTCGCGCGGGAGACCCGGGTGGAGCGTGCCGGCCACGCCGCCGTGGACGCCCACAACCACCTGGGACGATGGCTCTCCGAAGACGGAGACTGGACCGTCCCGAGCGTCGAGTCCCTGCTTGAGACCATGCGGGCGCTCAACGTAGAGGCGATGGTGAACCTCGACGGGCGCTGGGGGGGGGAACTCGAGCAAAACCTCGCCCGCTACGATCGGGCCCCTCCCGGCAGGTTCGCGACGTTCTGCCACGTGGACTGGGAAGAGGCGGAGCATCCGGGGTTCTCCGGGCGGCTGGTGGAGAGCCTCCGCCGGTCGGCGGAGGCCGGGGCGAAGGGGTTAAAGGTTTGGAAGGACCTCGGGCTCCGGTTCAGAGATCCGGACGATAGCCTGCTCATGCCCGACGACCCGCGCCTTGAAGCGCTCTGGGAGGTGGCGGGAGAGCTCGGCCTGCCCGTCCTCATCCACACGGCCGACCCGGTCGCCTTCTTCGATCCGGTCGACGCCACCAACGAACGCCTGGAGGAACTTCTCGAGCACCCCGACTGGAGCTTTTACGGTCCCGGCTTCCCATCCTTCGAACGGCTCATGGAGGCACTGGAGCATATGATTGCTAGCCACCCGGGGACGGTCTTTATGGGGGCGCATTTCGGGTGTTACGCGGAGAACCCGGCCTGGGTCTCCAGCATGCTTGACCGCTACCCTAACTTTTACGTAGATATCTCTGCCAGGATCTCGGAGCTCGGGCGGCAGCCCAGGGCATCGAGAGACGTCATCGTGCGCCACCAGGACCGCGTCCTGTTCGGCACGGACGTCTTCCCTCCCGATCCGGAGCACGTCCGGCACTACTTCCGCTTCCTTGAGACCGCCGACGAGCACTTCCCCTACTCCCCCGCCGAGGTCGGTCCGCAGGGACGCTGGAACATCCACGGGCTCGACTTGCCTGAAGGCGTCCTACGCAAAATCTACCGCGACAACGCCAGGCGCCTGATCCCCGGTTTATCCCAACCAGCGCGCGAGGAGCGGGCCTGAGTTCGGGCGATAGAATGACAGGTTCGACCTGCGCGTGTTGGGAGAGATCAAAGCGGGTCTGCTGCTCTACGGCGACTCCTCGCCGAGTACAACACCCGGAACATGACTACCAAGTGCCAGAGCGCCACCCGACTCGATATTGTAGTGATCTTCAAACGACTCGACCTGGACACCTGGCGCAGACCCTGCCAAGCAGGTCTGGCGGGCGCGGCCGTGGAGGTTCCCGCGCTCCTCGCGAATCGAGCCGCCCGGTACCGGCGCCTCGCCGTCGCTGATGAGAACGGCTCATGGTCCGATCCTTCTCACCGCCTCCCAGAAAGCCCTAAGCTTGGACACGTCGTTGTAGTGCGGATGGCCGAACAGATGCCGCCCCACCAACGTCTCGCAAAAAGCTCGTCAGGCGAGAAGGCTCAGTGGTTTTCGTCCAACCTCTCTCGTTCGGAGATTCGGTGCTTGGTGTCGACTGCGGGCTGCGAAGGGAGGCGGCCGAGGATGGCGAGGCGTTCGGTGGGTCGCAGGTGGTACCGCGCGGGCCTCGGGTGTTCCCAGAGCTCGGCGTGAAGCCCGGAGCCGTCGAGGTAGACCCGCGCGTGGGTCTGCACGAACCTCGGGACGAACACCGGCGGCCCGCCGAAGCGCGCCGGGACCGGTTGCAGTTGTCTGAGCCAGCATCCGGAGTTGATGACCACCGCGGTGTCCCCGGCATCCCTCGGTAGCCGAGACAGCGACGGGGCGTGGGTGTGTCCCGAGACGAAGACGGCTATCTCCCGCCCGCGGACGGCGCGGCTCATGGGAGGGTGATCCCCGGACACCAGGACGCTCCGGATCTGGTCCGGAGAGCCACCCGGACGCGCCGGGTCCGGCGCTTCGCCGGGGGGGGGCGAGGTGAAGGAGGAACCCAGGCGGGCGGCCGTCCTCCGGATGGCGAAGAAGAACAGCACGAACACGGTGACGAGTAGGAGCGCGTCCCAGGCGATCTCCCCGAACAGTACCTGCACCCCCGGCAACGTGCGGTAGCTATCCCAAAAAGAGAGCGAGCCTTCGTTCGCGACGGCCAGCAGGTAGGCGAAGATCCTGTAAGCCGCGTACCCGGCGAGCAGCGGCAGCAGCAGGCGCGTCACCACCCGGCCCAGGAGGTCGTAGAAGACGCGGCCCGCGATCCACTCGGGGATCGTCGCCAACGGGAAGACCTTGTTGACGTCGCGGAGGTCGAAGCTCTTCGTGACGCGCCCCCCCGTCACGACCCGGCGGACCACGTCGGTGACCACGTGATCTCCGAGGGGGGTGTCGAGCGGGTCGTCGTAGTCCGTTATGGTGTTCGCCGGGTCGAACTGGTTGCCGTGCTCGCAGTAGACGAGCCGGCCGGGGGCGGACTCGAAGCGGGCGGCGTAGGAGAAGGCGAACTCGTCCACCAGCCCTTCCTCGCGTAGCGTGTTCCGGATCTCCCCGTTCCACCAGACTTCGGCGTCGTGGTTGCCCGGCAGGTACACGACCCGACGTTCGTCGCCGTTGGCGAAGAGGCGCAGCGCGGAGAAGAGATCGCGGTACTCGGGACGCGAGATGGTCACCGAAGCGCGGTTCTCTCCGGGCGGCACCTCGCCTACCTGGAGGAAGTCGAAGAAATCCCCGGCCAGCACCAACTCCACGGGGCCGTCGTGGGCCGCGAGCTCTTCGAGCAGCGACGTGAGTTCTTCCGGCGACTCGAAGATGTCGCGGCCCGGGTCGCCGCCGATGTGGCTGTCCGAGAGGAAGACCACGAGCGCGTCGCTCCGCAGCATCCTGGCCGGGGACGGGGCGTCCCCCCGGAGACCGGCCTCGGGTTCGCGCCCCTCTTCCACCCGTCTCGTCTCCTCGCCCGTGGGCTTAGACCTGACTCAGGTATTCGTGGACCTGCTGGATGGCGATGGATCCCTCCCCGACGGCCGAGGCTACCCGCTTCACCGAACGATACCGCACGTCGCCGACGGCGAACACGCCGCGCATACTGGTCTCCAGCAGCAGCGGGGGACGCCCCAGGGACCATTCCTCGGGCGTCAGGTCTGGCCCGGTCGCGACGAACCCCTTCTCGCCGCGTTCGATCTCCGCGGGCAGCCAACCCGTGCGCGGTTCGGCCCCGATGAGGACGAACAGGGCCGCGGCGGATACCGTCTCAGCCGATTCGGAGGAGACGTCTTCGAGGGTGAGGTGTTCGAGGCGTCCCGCCCCGCCGCCGCCCGTAACCCGGGTGTTCAAACGTACCCGGACGTTCTCGGCGGCTTCTATCTCCCTCACGAGGTAGTCGGACATGCCGCTGGTCAGGGACGCCCCACGCACGAGCAAGGTGACGCGCGAGGCGTACTTCGAGAGGTGCAGCGCCGCCTGCCCGGCGGAGTTGGCACCCCCGACCACGTACACCTCCCGGCCCTTCATCGCCGGAGCCTCGGTCGTCGCGGCGCCGTAGAACACGCCGACCCCGTTCAACGCCTCGAGTTCGGGCACGTTCAGGCGCCGGTAGGAGGCCCCGGTCGCCACGATGACGGCCCGGCCCGAGACCCCGGTGCCGTCCGAGAGGGAGACCACGTGGTCCTCATCCGACTCGCGCAGCCCCGTGGCGGTGCGCATGAGGCTAAAACTCGCGCCGAAAAACGCTGCCTGGTGGAAAGCCTCCCTGGCCAGCTTCTGGCCGCTGACGCCGCGCGCGAAGCCTAAGTAGTTGCGGATCAGGGAGCTGGTGCCGGCCTGCCCGCCCACGGCCTCGCCTTCCACGACGAGGGTCGAGAGGCCTTCGGACGACGCGTAGACCGCGGCGGCAAGCCCGGCGGGCCCCCCGCCGACGACGACCAGATCGAAGCTCCTCTCGCGGGGGAGGGCGTCGGCGCCCGCGTGGACGTCGGCGACCTCCTCATTGGAGGGGTCGACCAGTACCTGCCCGTCCTGCATCACGAGCACGGGAAGCTTCTCCGCGGTCTGTCCCGCCTCCCCGAGGAGCCTTCGGCCCTCCTCCGAATCGGCGGGGCAGAATGCGATAGGGATCAGGTACCGCTCGAAGAGGTCCCTGAGCTCGTAAGAGCGCGGCGACCGCCTCTCTCCGACCATGCGAACCGCCGGTTGGGTCCGGGAACGGTAGGGTCTGCCCCACTCTTCAAGGAGGCCCGTGACGATCTCGTGAAAGGTCTCGTTGGGGGGCGGCCCCGGCTTCGGCTCGAAGTAGTCGATCCGCCCGAGGGCCATGGCCTGCGGGAGTACCGCCCCGCCGCTCCTCTCCATCCGGGTGGTCAGCAGCAGCCGTTTGGCGGTGGGGTGGACCTCCCCGACGCGGGTCAGAAACGCAACCCCGCTCGTCCCCCGCATCTGCTGGTCCGCGAGCACGAGGGCCACCTCGTCCCCGGCCTCTCCGAGGTGTCGCAGGGCCTTCAAGCCGGTCCCGGCCGAACCCTCGAATACGACGTGGTAGTCCGCCTCGTAGCGGGTGCGCAGCTCGCGCTCGATCCTGCGCATGTCCCCCGGATCGTCGCAGGCGGCGAGGATCACCGGCTTGTCGGCGCGCGGCCTCACCTTCTGCGCCCCGGGAGCCCGCGCACCACAGGACGACCGTACACCTGCCAGAGCTGTCCCAGAAAGTGGGCGTCGAAGCGCCCGATGGCGGCGACCCGGCCGGCCGGCGAGGTCGCCCCGGCGCGGAACGACGCGAGCTGCCGCGCCAGGTCCCACGGCCGGATGCGCAGGATCCCCGATGCCACCACCTCAGCTCTGGGTTCGTCACCCTCATCCACGTGCCCGCGCAGCACCCGCGTGTGCAGGGTCGAGGTGTCGCGCCAGACGTGGCCGCCCGAACGCTCCCGCACGATCTTGAAACCCGAGAGCGTCAGAGGGTGGCCCACCCCGTCGCGGAAGAACAGCCGGTAGAGCATCCGCTTTCGTCCCGGTTCGTCGTCGACGAAGAGGTTGAAGACGCCCCTCTCTACGGGAAGACGGCCGCCGAGGGCCTCGCACCGGACCCACCCTTCGGCGCTCGCCTCGCGCCTGTCGTCGGCCTCGAAACGGTCCAGGTCCCCGACCTCGATGGTGAGGTGGAACATTAGTCGGGTCCCGCAGTCGCGTCCTTCCCTGGCGCCGCGTTCGTGGTCTTGCTCTCCGAAGGAGACGTAGCCTTTCATCTCCTCGGTGAAGCGGACGCTAGTAGGCTTGTTCGCTCCCTGGTTCATCCGGCCGATCCGTTCTTTTCTTCTACTATTCGACCGGCGGAGCGGTCGGCCACGGCGGCGATCGTCAGGCTCGGGTTGGCGCCGACGGGCCCGGGCATCACCGAGCCGTCGGCGACGTAGAGGCCCGGGTAGCCGAAGACCTCGCCGTGGGAATCGACCACACCCTCACTTTCGTTCCGGCCCATCGGGCAGCCGCCCAGAGGGTGGACGGTTATGAGGCGGTTGAGGTCCGTGATGATCCGGCCCAGAGACCGGAGGGGGTCGTGCACGAAGCGGGCCCCGAGCGCGTCGGCCATCGTCCGCGACGTCTCGCGGACGCGGTCGAAGTAGGGACCGGACTTGCGGCGCTTCCAGTCTATGTCGAGCCTGCCCGAGCGCAGCCTCATGTTCCCGTTCGGGACGTCCCGGCCCATACCGAGCATGGGGAGCACGCCCTCGGAGAGCCCGGTGTTGCGGAGCACGTCGGAGAGCTCCACGCTCAGGTTGGGGTCCGCGCTCTCCCCAAGATAGTCCCAGATGAAGCGTCGCTTGACGAGGCGCCAGAGCGGCACCGGAAGCGAGAGCGTCTGCACCATCCAGGCCAGGTGGTTCGGGAACCCGGCGTCCTCCAGGTAAAAGCCGCGGCCCTCCCCGCCGTCGAGCTCGTCGTCGCCCCTGACGGCGCTGGTGATGACGGGCCCGTAGCTGGGATCTATCACGCGCGGCACCCTCCTGCCCCCGCTCTCCTCGGAGGCCTTGACGGCGAGGGTGAGGTAGTCCCCGTTGCCGCAGAAGCGCGTGCCGAGCCTCTTGCTGACGCGCGGGAAGGCGCTCCGGTTCTTCAAGAGCAGGTACGTGGAGCCCAGAGCGCCCGCCGAGAGGATCAGCCGGTCGGCCGT